>URJF01000011.1 GCA_900548085.1 uncultured Oscillospiraceae bacterium
TTCATCAGATGCTTATACAGCTTGTGTCCAAAGCTTTCTTTTTCGTCATCATCAGCCGATGCCTTTTCTTCTTCGTTTGCGTGATAAACAGAAGCTTTGCCGTCAACAATTTTTTGGATAAGCTCCTGCGGCTTGTTGATACCGTTGGAAACAGAGGTTTTTATTACCGGCTTGCCGTCGAAACGAGCCATCTCAACATTTTTGTCGGCGGCGATAATAATGCCGTCGCACTCCTCTATTTCTTTCTTGGTGAGAATATTCTTTGCGCCGCCTGAGCCGTTAGTCTCTGCCTTAAGAGGATATCCCATTTCTGCACCGGCTTTTTCGAGAGCCTCGGCAGCCATATAGGTATGAGCGATACCGGTCGGGCAAGCGGTTACAGCCAAAATTCTGTAGCCATCTTTTTTAGGAGCCGGCTCCGCCTTTTCTTCGGGGTATTTTTCCGCCTCTTTTTTGTCGATAATATCTAAGAAATCGTCGGCTGTCTTTGCATTGCGTAGTGCATTGCAAAACTCAGGCTCCATAAGCATAACCATAAGTCGTGACAAAATCTCAAGATGCAGGTCGCCGTCCATAGGTGCCGCAATCATAAAGAGAATGTCGGACGGTTTTCCGTCGGGAGCGCCGTAGTCAACGCCTCCGGGAACGGTGATAGCCGAAAGTCCGGGAGTTTTTACGCTGTCTGATTTTGCGTGAGGAACTGCAATTCCCTCGCCGATGGCTGTTGTGCCTTGGCTTTCACGGGCAAGTATTGCCTCCTTGTAGCTGTCAACATCCGAAAGGTTGCCCACAGCGTTATGGAGCGAAATCATCTTATCTATTGCTTCGCTCTTAGATGCGACTGCTGTGTTCAAGGCTATCGCATCTTTTTTCAACAAGTCTGTGATTTTCATAATTAACCCTCCTGTTACAAAAATAATTCGACTTGATTTTTATACCTTATAATTCTTAAATCCGGTAACAAAGACTCGCATAATCTCGTCCTTTGTTGCCAATCCTTCGCTGAATGCCGTTGCATTGCCGCAGGCAGAGCCCAGCTTGAGAGCGTATGAATAATTGCTCTCCTGAATACAACCTGCCACAAATCCTGCAACCATACTGTCGCCGCAGCCTACGGAATTTACCAAAGGTCCGTCGGCATTGCCTATCTTGTGGCTTTCGCCGTGCTCATCTATGAGCATAGCTCCGTCCTTTGCACGAGAAACGAGAACATTCTTTGCGCCGAGCTTTTGGAGCTCTTTTGCATATTTGATTATATCCTCGTCTGTTTTTGTCTCTACTCCAAAGAGGTCACCTAACTCGTGGTGATTAGGCTTTACCAAGAACGGCTCATATTTGAGCACATTCATCAGCAAATCGCCTGTAGCGTCAACCACACATCTGACATTCTTTTCCTTAAGCCTACCCAAAATTCGCTCATAAATGTCATCGGGCAAGGTATTAGGTGTCGAGCCTGCAAGAACGAGATAGTCGCCGTCCTGTATTGCATCTATCTTAGACAGCAGTGTGGATGCCTCGTCGGGTGTAATTTTTGGCCCGCAGGCATTTACATCCACCTCTGTGTCCGCTTTTATCTTTACATTTATTCTCGTATCGCCGGACTGCAAGTAGTTAAAATCGCAGTTAATACCGTCCGCTATCAGCATTTCTTCGAGCTTTTTTCCCGTGAAACCGCCGAGAAATCCCAGAGCCGTGTTCGGTATTCCCAATCGAGTGAGAATGACGGATACATTTATACCCTTGCCGCCGTAATAAATTTCTTCTGCCGTGGTTCTGTTAATATCGTCGTACCTGAGCTTGCCGACCTTCATAACATAATCGAGAGCAGGATTGAGAGTAACAGTATATACCATTACATTGACACCTCTTTTATTACTGTTTTTGATTTGATTACCTCATCGTCACATCTGTCGCACACAATACAGGCGGCATCAAGAGGAGCAAATGTAACTGCCGACACCTTGCCGAACTTTGTGTTGTCGCAAAGCACATATGTCACAAAGCTACGCTCAATAGCTACTGCCTTTAGCATAGCCTCATCCGTGTCGGGAGTGCTGAATCCCTGCTTTTCGCTGACACCGTTAGTGCCGATAAAGGCTTTTGAAAAATTATATTTTTGCAAATTTGATGCTGCTACTAAACCTATAATTGCCTCGGTAGTGTTTTTTAATTCACCGCCGATAACAAAAACCTTGCAGCCTTTGGCTGTAAGCTCCTTTGCGTGAGCAATTCCGTTAGTGACGAATGTCGCCTTTGAGTCGATCAAATACTTTGTCATAAGGTATGTCGTGGTTCCTGCATCAATAAAAACAAAATCGTCGTCATTTATTTGGGACGCTGCATAGCGAGCTATGGCTTTCTTTTCGTTTATATTGTGGAGTGATTTTTCTTTTATGTCCTCCTCGTTGTGCAAAAACTCCTGAGAGAGCACCGTAGCGCCTCCGTGGACCTTATTTATTTTTCCGAGCTGAGACAAAGCAATCAGGTCTCGTCTGACAGTAGACTCACTGGTGCCGAACATTTCGGCAAGCTGAGCTACTGTAGCTGAGCCTCGCTGTCGCAAAATTTCTAAGATTTGCGTTCTTCTGTATGTAGTAAGCATATCAACATCTCCGGTACCTTTGTTGTAACTAAATTATACAATATCAGTCATTTACAGTCAATAGTGAGCGATTATTCTCGTTAATTCTGCCTATATTCACCTGTTTTCCTTGTGCAACACGCAATAAAATCGAACTCTAAGTGCTCACTTTTGCTCATTTCAAAATGAGCAATCACTTTTTTACGCAAAAAAACACCCCCGAAAACCGATTTCGGAGGTGTAATAATGACTAAATAATTAAATTATTCTCTTGTTAGTTTAGCATAGTCTTTTGCGTTGATACAACCGTCTTTAACTACATCTGCTCCTGCAAGATAGTTGCTGTCGCCCTCTTGAGAATTGAATACATCCATAAAGTCGATAGTATTCTCCCCACCGCAGACGGTGCATTTTACATCAATCTTTCCATCCTTAAATGATACGAACTCATAAGTATGATTTTCGTACCAAAGAGCGTAAATATCTGTATCGCCCTGAATATTCTTTCCGTCGGCAGACCAACTCTTGAACACCTTGCAATCCGGTTCTTCAGTCATATCCGGCAAAGTAACAGAGCCGCCACGGTCAGTCATCTTTGCTGTATAGAACTGCTCAAGTCCCTGGTCAAGATAAAATCTAACCATACAAAAATCAGTGTTCAAATTGATATGAACCTGCATATAAGCTACATTACTGTTGCCTGTGTTGTACTGATAGTCAAATCCCGGCTCAATTTTTTCGGCATCGGTAGTAGAAAACATACCCGCATTGTAGCCCAAAACAGTATCGCCGTCATCATTCTTATAATCAAGAGAGGTGGCAACAACATTTTTGTCGGCAGAAAAGCTGTGCCTAATAACTGCCACATTGTCAGACAGGCTTGCATCTGCCTCAACAGACTGATTGCCAACCATATATGCGGTGATTTCGCCCAACGCCTTGTTAGCCGAAAGGTCAAGCTCCCACAAATGATTATTGGAGCAGTAGAGAGAGGTCAACTTGGTGAGCGATGACAAATCGAGAGTAGTCAAATTGTTCTGCTGACAAGCCAAAGTCTCTAATTCTGTTACTGCGGACAAATTAAGAGAGCTGAGGTTATTTGAATAACAATCCAAACGAGTAAGTGCCTGACAGCCTGAAACATCAATAGAGGTCAAATCGTTAGACGCACAATTAACCCAAGTCAATGTAGAGCTGCTGCCAAGTACAAGTGAGGTCAGTGCATTACCCTGGCAGGTAAGCTGTGTAAGGTTGGGCAATGTCGAAACATCGAGAGTCTCAAGACCGATACCGCCACAGTACAACCTGCGAAGTGTGGTGAAATACTCAATACCGGTCAAATCGGTAATCTTTGCACCGACGCCACAATAATCCTCCAAAGAGCCGGAAAGACTCATAGAATAAACATTGCGTTCATCGGCAGAAAGATAGCCGTCGCCGTTCTCGTCATATTCCTGCGAAACAACGGTGCGCCAATTTGCATCAGGAAAATTGACAGCATTTATTGTCACAAGGTCAGAGCCGTAGGCGAGCAGCCCTACAGTAAGACTGCTCACCACAAGCAATAATGCCGACAGTGAGGATATGTATTTTTTTACATTATTCTGCATTACAAACATACCTCGTTATTTCGAAATTGTAACCTGTACGGAAGCAGAAATCTTGCTGCCGTCACTGTTAGTAACAGTACAGGTGATATTAGAAGTATTGGTAGCCTTCAGCTTAGCCGCTGCGGTAAGTGAAAGCACGCCCTCGTCATTGACCATAATATAGTTAGGAGCGGACGAAGTCCAAGTAACTGATACAGGATCGGTAGCATCTGTAGGATTCAGTATGTAACCGAGCTGAATATCCTTAAATGTGGTATAAAGTCTGCCGTAGCCGGATTTAACCAAAGTTCTGTCTAACTCGGTTCCGTCAGCGGTCAATTTGATAGAAGTGATATTAACTATCGCATTTACCAACTTAAGAGTTGCGGACACGGTAGTAACTCTGTCGTAGGTATCTGTAACAGTAGCCACAACAGTAGCATATGCTGTGCCGTCAGCTGTCTTTGTGAATGTGATGGTGTTGCCCGAAACCTCAGAGGTTACACCGTTTTCGTCCTTAGAGCTGAGCTCAATAGACTTATACATAGCGTCACTGTTCACATCATAAGAAACAGCAAACTGTCCGTTATCATCAACCTGGTAAATAGTTCCGCTGTCAAGAGCTGTATCGCCGTGCTTAAGCTCTACCTTAGCAGCAACGAACGGGTGGCCCTCAAGATTGGTCATAGCCTCTTGTAATTTTGTACAAGCATCATCAATTTCCTGCTGAGTAGCTTTGATATTGGCATAAACAGTCTTAGCCTTGTCATAAGCGGTCTTAAAGGCTGTGCCATAATCGTAGGCATAATCTGTATATTCGATAGTGTCAGCCTGGTCGAGAGCCGACTTAAGAGCTGAAGTATCCCAAGTGGTATAAGCCTCTATCGTGCCCACGATACCTCCGTCGAGAGCAGTAACGGTAATAATCGCTGTACCTTGTGTATGGAATGTAACATTTCCATTGCTGTCTACAGATGCAATATTCTCAGCGGAAGACGAATATGTACAATCGCTGAGCGATGCGTTAATCTCGGTCTTGTCTGTACCCGAAACAAAGTTAGGCGACAATTTCTTAGTCTCCAGCGGAGCGCCGTAAATCATCTCGTCATTGAATGTTACCTTAGTAACACCGCTGCGAACAAACGATACATAAGCATATGAAGTATATTCTGCATCATATACAGTCTTTACGGTGCAGGTAATCTTTGCAACTCCGGGAGAAGCGGTAGAATTAGTAACCAATCCGTTTGAGGATACTGTAATATTCTCATTGTCGGAGCTCCAAGTTGCAGTAGCGTATCTGCTGTTTTCCGGTACGGCTACTGCCTTAAGCTGAACACTCTTGCCATTCAGTGCGGCGCCGGTATATCTGATGTAGCCGTCGTTGACTACCTCTGCATTTTCGCTGCCGTCAGTATTAAGGTCAATCTTTACGCCGGTAGCAGGAGTATAAGCCTGAAGGTTATTGTAAGCCTCTGCCAACTTAGCAAGTTGAGCGTTAACCTGAGCCTGAGTTGCCTTGTTCTCATCAACCATTGCCTTTGCTGCGGCAACCTCTTGAGTCAAAGCATCAAGGCTTTCATCGGTATAAACATAATTGCCCTTTGAATTATTGATAAGCTCTGTATAGTCGCCTACCTTTTTGGCAAGCTCGGAGAAGTCAGCCAAAACCTTTACGGTAATCTTCTTAGTATAACCACCGTCGAGAGTCTTTGCGGTAATTACTGTCTCGCCCTTTTCCTTAGGAGTAACAGCACCGTTAGCGTCTACGGCAGCTACACTCTCATTAGATGAGGAGTAAAGAACTGTAGTAAACTCAGGGCTGCCCGAGAGAGCAGGACTGATTTGGTACGGGCTGTCTGTAGCGTTCAGAGTAACAGACTCTGTGCTTACGGTCATACCTGTACATACTTTGTCACTGAGTACTACATATGCTGTGCGTGCAGTAACTCTGCCAAAGTAGTCTGTAGCGGTGGCAGTGACCTTTGCCCAAGCACCGTTGTCCTTATCCTTTGGAGTAAGAGTGATGGTGCTGTCGGAAATATTAGTGTTAATCTTATAACTGTCGTCCACTGTCCAAACAAGAGACTTGTACATAGCGTCAGCCGGCTGAGTAGACACAGTAAGATTTACATAGTTATAGTCATTATAATTTGAGTAATCGCTTGAGCCGAGATTTACAGACAGTGCATCGTTGATTCCGATATTACCGCCGGACACTTTAGACGTAGAGCCTACCAACGGTTTCTTGTAGGTCTCATAGCTCATAAGAAGACTGTCTACAGCGATATTAGGATGAGCCTCCATGGCCTCTCCTGCCTCTGTCAAATCGGACGCTGCTTTGTCGATAGCCTCCTGGCTCATAGTTACATCTGTCAGTGCCTCTTGAGCAGCGGCATAAGCGTCCTTGCACGCCATAGCGTAGCTGTACTCATAATTTGTATAGTCCACATCGGCATATTTTTCGAGTGCCGCCTTCAGTGCGGTACGGTCACCCTCGGTGGAAACTCGGCACTCGGCTGTGATACCGCCATCGTAGGAGATACAACGGATAACGGTGGAGCCTGCCGAAACGAATGTAATAAGTCCGTTTTCATCGATAGTAGCCACACTTTCGTCAGCGCTCTCCCAATAATAATCCTGGATGCTTGCGCCGCCGACATAGGTATTGCCTATTTTTGTGCCTACAGGTTCGAGAACAGGCTTTTCCATCTGATATGTGTCGCCCTTGTTACCGCTGACTGCCGACTGGGACAACTTTATGCCGGTAACAGGCTTATATGCGAATGATACCCAAACATCGTCGCTGAACTCATTTCCGAAATGGTCGGTAACGGTACAGGTGATTCTGCCGTAGCAAGACTTGTTGGCTGTAGGTGAGCACTTACCGTCGGAGGAGACAGAAATATCTGTGGTAGATGACTCCCATCTAACCGATGCATAAGATGCGTTGTTAGGATACAGTCTAACCTTAAGGTCTATAGATGCGTTCTTATAGCTGAGTCCGTTTGTGAACACGCTGAGGTCGCACTGATAGAAGTCTGAGGTAGGCTCTCCGTCAAGGTAAAGCTCTACTTTTTGGATATAAACATATCTCTTAAGTCCCTTATATGCTTCGTCGAGAGTGTTGTACATCTCATCAACCTGAGCCTGAGTGTAACCTTTAGTTTCCAGCATATTCTCAGCATCTTTTTTAGCCTGAACATAAGGCTCCCATGTTTCGGGATAATAGCTGTTCTCGTTTAGGTTAAGGTCATTGAGCTGAGTGATGAGGAGTGCGAGATTATCATAATTTGTAACAACATGAACGGCACATTCTGCTGTATATCCACCGTCTACAGTGGTACATACGATAGTGCAATCGCCGCCGTAATTGAAGGTAACTACGCCCTTTGAGTCTACAGAAGCGACCTTTGTATTTGTGGAATACCAAGTTACATCCTGGACAGATGCAGTCGAATTACCTAAGACATTTGTAGGCGCAACAGTTGCTTTGAGAGTGACTGACTCACCGATTTTTGCTTCCTCTATAGCGGTTTGGTCCAGAGTGACGCCTGTAGCGGAGGTCTTAACAAAAGATACTGCCACTGTGTCGGACACCTTAGTACCCGAGTAATCTGTAACGGTACAAGTAATGTTAGCAGTACAAGCTTCATTATTTGTCGGTCTGCAAATTCCATCCCTATCTACAGAGATTGAGTTGTTTGAACTGTTCCACTCTACCTTGCTGTACATAGATGAGGTTGGGTTTACACTGAAGTCCAGGTCATAGCTGTACTTTCTGTAATCCTTAGTTGTACCTACCTTAACCGTAACTCGCTTTGAGTCGAGGTTGCTCTTGTTGGTGCCGAGTATGTTTACTCTGCTGATACCGACAAATCCGCCCACCTTGATGAACGCCTGCAAAAGCGCATCGGCATATGTATCTACTGTAGTCTGAGATGCCATATCCTGCTCGTAGTAAATAGAATAAGCAAGGTCAAGCTTTCTCATATACTTTTTATAATCAGACTTGTTCTCTTTTGTTTGGAGAACAATGGTCTTGTCGCAAAGGTCGATTATCTGCTTGAGCATATGCTTGTCAGGCTTAACCGTTACTGTGCAGCTGTCCACTATACCGCCGTCGGTTGATACGCAGTAGAGTGTAGCTGTGCCGACATCATTAGCCTTAATCACAGCGTCGCTGTTATCGTTGCCCTTTGACTCAACAGTGAATACATCCTCGTCAGAGGAGTACCAGTTAGCACCGTAGCAAGCATATGCGTTGCCTGTCCAGCTGCCGTCGAATGTCATTGTGTGGGTAGCGTCTGCTGTTTCGCCATTGAGCAATGTGATGGATTCTTGGTCTATCTTGTTATCCGTAGCGTAGTTTCTGGTTATGCAGACGGTTACAGTATTGGATACCTTTCTGCCATCGGACGATTTTGCATAAACATTGAAGGTGTCCGCTGTCTCCTTGCCTGCCTTACGCTTTAGTGTAAGGAGGTGAGTATCGTCGGACTTCTCAACATTGTAATCCGAATTGTCCACTACCCAAGTAAGATTTTGGTCTGTAGCGGTGGCAGGCTCAACAGTAGCAGTAATCTGTGCACCGGTGTTGACATAAGCCTCGCCTACACCTTTGTGAATAGTAACATATTGGTATTTTTGACCGTTGATTTCTACCTCTTTTGACTTATTGACCGTTCCGCCGGATGCGGCACCTGTAACCTCGATATTGATGTTATCAATCGGAATACCCGTCATAACATCGAGAGTAGCGGTCTTTGAACTGATTTCGTAAAACTCACCGTTTGAGAGATAATATCCCGTCTTTGCCATAAGAGCAAGGGTAGAAGTACCGCCGCCTACAGCGGTGTAGTGACCCTTTGAATCAATCTGGCCAACATTGTCCTTAGCCGGTTCCTCGTCAGTAGCCCATACATAAATCGGATTACCGTCCTCGTCCTCGCCGGTAAGGATACCCCATGTAATGTACAGATTCTTAGACTCTGCCACACGCTGAGGATATACTGTATATGTATAGTCAGCCTCGCCGCCTATGGGGACGGAGCTGTCGCCGTTAATCTTTGCACCGGACAAATACTTTCCTGTTTTGCCGGTGACAGTAAGCGTAACATGCCTCTCTACCTTGTTAGTAGTAGAAATTGCGGTAATAGTAACCTCTTTTGTGGAAAGAGAGCCGAGAGCACCGCCTGCGTCAAGACCTGTGATAATGCCGGTCTTTGGGTCCACGCTTGCAACCGATGGGTCAGATGAGCTCCACTCAATGTCGCTCATATTGCCTGTAGACGGCTGAACATTAGTAATTTGGAGCTGCGTCTGTGCACCCTCTTTTACCGAAAGTACACCGTCGATATCAAAGCTGTCTATAGGTGTGGAATCTACTACGGTGAATGTAATAGAATCATTATATACCATCTGCAATATAAGATTAGAAAGAATTTCTACAGCCGTAGCAGTGAGCTGAACCGGATCTGCCGTGTCGCCCACTATTTTATATATAGCAAAGCAAGCGTCGAGAATACCTGCCAAAACAGCACGGTTAATGTCGAGTCCCATATACTCAATAAGAATTTTTGCAATCTTGTCGGTATTGAGCGTGCCGGTATTTTCCAGCTTATAAAAATAGTTTACGAGCTTTAATATATTGTTGATAACCTGCTCCGAATCGGGAGAAGCCATGATAGTAACGGTACCCTTGTTCTTGAATGTAACGAGACCGCCGTCTGTAACTGTAGCTACTACCTTGCCGGTGGAGAAGATAGATGTGGATTTTACGGAATACAGTGTACCGAACTGAAGTCTCTGAGGGGTAGTGAGAGCATAGAGCTGTACAGTATTGCCCACTGCTTGAGTTTCGGCAATCTGGGACTTGTTGGTAATGTGTGTACCGTTGGGGAGGAAATTAGCATACCATTCTTCATTCTTTTCTACAACGAACTGAACAGAGTCGTCTGCAACCTGCTCACCTGTGGAGTCATAGAGCACGCAGTGAACTACAGAATTGATACGGTCGAGATAATCTCTCAGTGAATCAACCAACTTTCCGCTGTACGCCTCGATATAGTCAGCAAGAATAGAATCGGAACCGAGTGCCTTAATAACAAGGTCTACGATTTCTTCCGTATCCATTGTGTCTACATTTACTTTATCATTAAACAGCGCCTTTTCGATAACGGTAGCCATAAGCTTACCTACGATAGGAATAGGCTTAACCTCGTTGTTTATCCATGCCTTAATAACAGCACCCTTTGAGGAGTCAAAGCCCTTGACCTTACCTGTCTGGTCCACATCAACGAGCTCGGGAGCCTCGCTGTACCATTTTATCTTACCGTTATCCGGCCAAGCGGAGTCAATCAACTTGTATGTAAGCTGAAGTGTCTCGCCCTCTTTGATATGGTACTTGTATGCGGTGGTACCGTCATCCTCGTAGGTAGGAACCATAGTGTCGGTGTCAGCAAAAAATATTTGGAGATCATAATGTCCCTCAACACCGTCACCTGCAAAAGCCGTCATAGCCGGAATTATTCCCGACAATGACAGTACTACTGCCAAGAGAACGCTTATCATTCTTTTAGTCAATTTGCTTTTCATATTTATCCCCTCCGGACAAAAGCACATACTGTGCGAATATACTTATACTATTACAAATATTATACAACTTTTTATGTTTTGTCGTCAATAATGGGGCTATTGGCATTATCCCCAAAATTTTTCGCAGTGATTTGTGCACATCTTATATTTTTTGTGTAGACTTTATATTTTCTACAGAATTCGTTTATTTTTGGTTTATTTTTTCTGTTTTTTATATTGGCAAAAAGCCGCTATTCAAAGTTGACAAAGAAGTCTATATATATTATTATATATGACAAGTATAGATTATGGTGGGGAGTTTTGGTCTCTGCCGGAGGGACGGTGTTTTTTATGTCACAATGGGACAAGGATTATCTCGGATTATGTAAAAGAATATTAACAGAAGGTACAGAGGTCACCAATCGTACCGGAACTAATTCGATAAAAGTACCGTCTCATCATTTTCACTTTGACTTGAGAGAAGAATTTCCTATCCTGACCACAAAGCAGTTGTTCCTTCGTCAGGCTGTTTTGGAGATGCTGTGGATATATCAGGCACAGTCCAACGATGTGCGTTGGCTGCAAAAAAGAAATGTTAAGATATGGAACGAATGGGAGATAGATGAGGACGGAATATGGACTGCTACCCAGCTCCTCCCAGACAAAAACGGCAAACCCACAAAGCAGACAGTGCACAAAAATTTCGGCAAAGAATACGCTCACACTATCGGAACGGCATACGGATATATAGTAAACAAGTTCCAAATGACTCAAAAACTGATAGACACAATCAAAAATAATCCACGAGACCGCAGAATGATTATGACTCTGTGGCAGAATGACTATCTCGACACTGCCGTACTGCCGAGTTGTGTGTGGTCCAGCGAATGGGATGTAACAAACGGATACCTAAACTGCTGGGTACACCAGCGCAGCTGCGATGTGCCTTTGGGACTGCCGTTCAACGTGACACAATATGCAGTCCTGCTGTGTATGCTTGCCCAAGTAACCGGCCTGAAGCCCGGAACTATGGACTGGAGCATAAAAGACCCCCATATATATGTAAATCAAGTAGACGGCATAAATGAGCAGCTCCGCAGATTTGAAGAAAACGGTGACTATCCTGCACCTAAGCTTTGGCTAAATCCGGAGGTTGACGATTTCTTTAAGTTCGACAACTCAAAGGACCTGAACGATGTAAAGCTGATAGACTACAAACATATGGGCAAAATCAAATTCCCTATCTCACAATAAAGGACAAGCAATGACAATCAGTATGATAGCCGCAATAGGCAAAAACAACGAATTAGGCAAAGGCAACGACCTAATATGGCATTTCAAAGAGGACATGAAATTCTTTAAAGAAACCACTATGGGCCACTCTGTAATAATGGGCAGAAAGACATTTGAGTCACTGCCTAAAGCACTGCCCGGCAGAAAGAATATAGTGATCACCCGTGACAGCGCCTATTCGGCAGATGGCATATGCACAGTATCCTCACCCGAGGAGGCAATCGCTGCAGCAGATACCGGCGAGGTGTTTATAATCGGCGGTGGGAGCATATATAACCTGTTTTTGCCAAAGGCAGACAAGCTATATCTAACCGAAATAGATGCAGAGGAGCCGGACGCAGACACCTATTTTCCCGATTTTGACAAAAACGATTACATAAAAAAAGAAATTGCACACTACGATGTGAACGGCACAACCTTTTCGCACATAGTATATGAAAAGAAATAACTAACCAAAGGAAAACGCTATGAGCTTGGCAGAAATGAAAATTGAAAAATTTAATATTTGCCGCCACAATCCTGCAGCCGCAGAGATTGAAGTTCGCTTTTTTTCA
This sequence comes from uncultured Oscillospiraceae bacterium, assembly GCA_900548085.1. Taxonomy (GTDB): domain Bacteria; phylum Bacillota; class Clostridia; order Oscillospirales; family Acutalibacteraceae; genus Eubacterium_R. The sequence continues at coordinate 12,594 of URJF01000011.1, forward strand.
AAGGACACGGTGTACAGCCCACGAGTAGCTATAGTGTTCTCTTGCGGCAAAGAAAATCGCCGTCTGCCTATGAAGACATTTTTGGACGGTGACAGCATCGTATCCATCGGAACATATGACAGCAATGACATATTCCTAAAAAAGCCCGACAGCGAAATCAAAGTCAGCTTTGTATTCAGCAACGGAATAGACAACGGCGTACGTTTTGACACAAACCTGACTATGCCTCGCCACAAGCGCAATCCGCTGAAATATTATCTCAGCTGTACAAAGCGAGAAAAGGAAAAAATCGCTGTCAGCGTACTGTTCAACATTGTTTCCACACCATTCAGAATGCTGAAGATAAAAAAGAACAGAATTTCCTTCTTTACAAATCGTGATGACGAGCCTAAAGGCAATCTAAAGGCAGTCTACGAAACGGTAAAGGACATTGAGGGTGCCGACATTCATCTGGTATGTCGCAGCGGCGGCGCAAAGGGCACGCTGAAGGTTCTGCCAAAATTTATGTGGCTGTACATGACCTCACGGATAGTATATGTAGACGACTACTACCACCTAATCAGCTATGTAAAAAAGAAAACCGGCACAACGCTCATTCAGCTATGGCACGGCTGCGGCGCATTTAAGACCGCCGGATATTCGAGAATTCACAAGACATCACGACTTGAGGTTAACTCCCGCAACCACAGGCAATACGACCTCGCTATAGTCAGCTCACCTGATGTAACCGAGATTTATGCTGAAGTGTTCGGCATCAGCGACTACAAGGTACTGCCGCTGGGCTCACCCAGATGCGACGCTCTGGTGGATGAGGAACATCTCGCAAAAACGAGAGAAAAAATATATAAAAAGTATCCCGACCTAAAGGACAAAAAGGTTTTGCTTTTCGCCCCAACATTTCGTGGAAAGGGCAACGGAAACTGCTACTACCCTACAGAAAAGTTCAATGTAGACAAAGTGCTCTCAATTCTTGGAGACGAATGGGTTATCGCTATCAAGCTGCACCCTTACCTACACGAAAAATTCACCTGCAGTGACGAGAACGCTCACAGAATGATTGACTGCTCATCAGAGGACATAAACGATGTGCTCCCTGTCACCTCATTTTTGGTCACAGATTATTCCAGCGTTATTTTTGAGGCGTCAATTTTGCGAATACCTATGGCATTCTTTGTGTTCGACCTCGAAAAATTCATAAAGAACCGTGATTTTCATCACGACTTTAAGGCGTTTATACCCGGCCCGATGGCACGAACAGACGAAGAAATTGCTAAGATAGTAAAAGAGGGCAGGATAGATCAATCCGTTATTGAAGAATTTAGAAAAAAGAATTTCGGCGACACCCTCGGCCACGCCTGCGAAAATATAAAATCTCTCACCAAAAACCTGATGAACGAATAAAGCTCCACACCTGGATTAACCAAGTATGGAGCTTTAATTTTATCTCATTATATCCCCTGACGGCGATATGGTGTACACCGACAGCGGTATATCCTTTCCGCATCTATCCACAGCCGAGCGTACTGCGTGCTCAATTCCGCCACAGCACGGAACTGTCATTCGTGTGACAGTTATGGATTTTATATCGTTTGCGGTCAAAATTTCTGCGAGCTTATTGCTGTAATCCGTTGCGTCTAACTTTGGGCAACCTATTAAAGTGATTTTTCCGTCAATAAAATCCTTATGAAAATTACCGTAAGCATAGGCTGTACAATCGGCGGCTATCAACAAATCACATCCGTCAAAATACGGAGCATTAACCGGCACCAGTTTTATTTGAACTGGAAACTGTCTGAGTCTGCCGGGCGCTGTACCGCTGAAATCCGGCAAAGTGTTGTGATTTATCATCTGCGCTCTGCTGCCGGGGCAACCGCCGGAATGTATCCCCTTTTTTGCCTGCGATGCCAAAACAGCCTCGTGGTCATAGGCAGGCGCCTCACGGAACTCAAACGAAATAGCGTCTGTCGGGCAAGCCGGCAAGCAGTCGCCCAATCCGTCACAATAATGTTCACGGACCAGCTTTGCCTTTCCGTCCACCATATCTATTGCACCCTCGTGACAGGCACGGGCACAAGCGCCGCAGCCGTTACACTTTTTTTCATCTATTTTTATTATCTTCCTGAGCATAATATTGCCTCCTTATTTTCGTGTCCTCATTTTAGCATGAAACAATGCAATAGTAAACTCAAAAATATTGTCACAAAAAATAACAATTATTTACTATCTGTCGAAAATATGGTAGAATACAATCCTACGGAGGTACAGATATGAACATAAACCCGATGCAACTGATGAAAATAAAAGACCAACTCACCGCATTCGACAGCAGACACCCAAAGCTAAAACACTTTTTCGCCGATATGCGAGGCAGAACTGTCCCCGGTGCAGTAATAGAATTTAGCATAACAGACACCGATGGCAACAAAATCCGCACAAATTTCAGAGTTACCGACGAGGACAAAGAAGTGCTCGACACCCTAATGTCCATGTTCTAAAACAAAAACAAAAAATAAGGCTCCCTTATGCAAAGGAAGCCTCATTTTTATTTTATCAAATTGAGTATATCCTGCTTTTCTACCAGGCCTACTGACTTGTTCACAATTTCGCCGTGGTCAAATACCAACAGTGTAGGGATGGAAATAATACCGAACTCCAACGCCAAGTCACGAGCCACATCTCAATTCACCTTACAGACCTTAATGTCATCTTCTTCCTCTGCTACCTCATCTACTATAGGTGAGAGCATCATACACGGTGCACACCATTCTGCCCAAAAGTCCACGAGGACTTTGCCATCATAGTTTTTTACTTCTTCGTCAAAATTTTCTTTAGTAACTTCTGTATACATATATATCGCTCCTTTTTATACTTAATTTTCCCTTATCAAGCAGATAATAGCACAAACTAAAAACTTTTTCAACAAAAAATCCCGAACTGAACAGTTCGGGATAAATCTTCTTATTAGTCAGCTGTATAAGGAAGAAGAGCAAGGTGACGAGCTCTCTTGATAGCTGTTGTGAGCTCTCTCTGGTGCTTTGCACAAGTGCCTGTTACACGGCGAGGGAGAATCTTAGATCTCTCAGAAACAAACTTCTTAAGCTTTGATACATCTTTGTAATCGATAACCTCTGTCTTCTCAACGCAGAACTGACAAACTTTTCTGCGACCTTTTCTTGGGCCTTTATTGTATGCCACGGTTTTTTCCTCCTTTGGAAAATAATAAATTCTTAGAATGGAAGATCGTCGTCATCATCAACAATTTCTTCAAAATCGCTGTTGTCTGCCGATGCATAGCTCGGTGCAGGTTGATTGAATGAGTTGTTGCTTTGGTTTCCTGTACCGGACTCAGCCTTTGAGCCGCAGAAAGAAACATTGTTGGCGAGAACTTCTACCTGTTTTCTGTTGTTACCGTTTTTGTCGGTATAATTGCCGGTCTGGATAGTTCCCTCTACGGCAATCATCGAACCCTTGTGAAAATATCTGCTGATAAACTCAGCTGTCTGACGCCAAGCCACACAGTCGATAAAATCAGCCTTGCGTTCTTCACCTGCTTTTTGGTACGATCTGTCGCAAGCTACCTGAAAACGAAGAACGGATACGCCCGAAGGTGTAGTCCTAAGCTCCGGCTCATAAGTAAGCCTGCCCATAAGTGCAACCATATTTATCATAGTACGCCCTCCCGATTATTCGCCTTTAGCGACGATAAGTGAACGGAGAACGCCGTCTGTGATGTTGATTACACGGTCGAGCTCTGCAGGGAAAGATTCTTCACAAGCGAAGTTGATAAGAACATAGTAACCCTCTGTCTCGTAGTTGATAGGATATGCGAGCTTTCTCTTACCCCATTCGTCTACTTCACCGAGAGTGCCATTCTTAGAAATAAGGTCAGTGAACTTTGTCTTAAGAGCTTCAACTGCCTCTTCACCTTTTGAAAGTGAAAAAACCATAACGATTTCATAATTCTTTAATGCCATTCTTCAGCACCTCCTTTTGGACTATTGGCGCAATTCCCTTGCGCAAGGATTGCTCAGCTTCTGCCAAGCTTTGATATTATAACAGCAAAACACCGACTTGTCAAGGAAAAATCCAAAGTCGGTGCTATATAGCAGTATTAAAAATAATTTTTATAAGTCTTATGTGATCGCATAGATACGGTTTTTTCGTCACCCACTACAATATGGTCTATCAAATTTATACCCAATGTACGCATAATATCACGAACACTGAGAGTAAAATTTATGTCGTTGGCAGAAAAGTCCGCCTTTCCCCACGGGTGATTATGCGCCAGAATAATCTGAGCTGCATGGTCAGCCAAAACTGCGGAAACAATATCTTTAGGCGACACCATAGCAAAGCCGGCTCCGCCGGTATCAAACAGATGATAATTTATTACACGCAGATTGCTGCTCAGCGAAACCACCATAATTTTTTCTTCGCTAAAGCGATTAAGAACAGAGGTAACATACTTTTCTGCAGTCTCGGTGCTGTCGAGGCTGCGGATACTCTTAGTCTTGTTTGCATCTACACGACTGCAAATTTCTTTTAAAAGAGAAATCAGTATAGCGGTGTTTTCGCCGATACCTTTCACTTCCTTAAGGTCTGTCACCTCGGCGTTGAACACCCCCTCAAGAGAGCCAAAGGTGTTCATAAGATTGTAGGCAGTTTCCTTCACATCGTGGCGTGGAATAACAAGGGACAAATACAGCTCCAAAATCTGATGGTCAGCCATATGTTCCGTGCCCGAAGCAAGATAGGACTCACGCATACGCTGTCTGTGTCCCGACCGTCCGTACTGCACATTCTTTTCGCTGTCGGTTTTATCCAAACTGATTTCGCTCCTTGTCGTACTCAAAGCCCACTGCGGAAAGTGCCGAAACAATATCTTCTTTGTTTTCGCCTAAATCGTCGCACAAGGCGTCCAATGTCGAATAATAATCTCTCAATTTTGTATTCACTACGCTGAGAAGCATAAATGGGTCCTTAGGCAGTGCCATAATAATCACCTTTTATTCTGACAAAAGTATTCTGTCGTTGTCCAAATCCTCGCCCGAGGTTAGCTTAAACTTATCGAGCAGATCAGCAGTGGTAAGAGCCTTTTTCTCCTCGCCGCTGACATCATATATTATCTTGCCCTCGTTCATCATAACAAGACGGTTTCCAATGTGTATTGCATCCTTCATATTATGAGTAATCATAATGGTTGTAAGGTTGTTCTCTGCAACAATTTTTTCGGTAAGGTCAAGAACTTTTTTTGCTGTCTTTGGGTCGAGAGCCGCTGTGTGCTCGTCCAAAAGAAGAACCTTAGGCTTGCGTAAAGTAGCCATAAGCAGTGTTACAGCCTGACGCTGACCGCCGGACAAAAGTCCAACCTTAGAGGTAAGTCTGTCCTCAAGTCCGAGTCCGAGACTCGCCAAAAGCTCACGATAGTGTTCCTTTTCCTTATGCTTAACTCCGGGGCCGAGGCCTCTGTGCTTTCCTCTGCGAGAAGCCAACGCAAGATTTTCTACAATCTGCATATCAGCCGCAGTTCCGTTCATAGGGTCCTGAAATACTCTGCCTATGAACTTTGCACGAGCATGCTCAGGGAGCTTAGTAACATCCTTGCCGTCGATTACGATACTGCCGCAATCCACGGGATAAACGCCTGCTATCATATTGAGCATGGTAGATTTGCCGGCACCGTTGCCGCCGATTACAGTTACAAAATCGCCCTCATTCAGAGTAAGGTCAATGCCGTTTAATGCCTTCTTTTCGTTAATTGTACCGGGATTGAAGGTCTTGTGAACATCTTTAATTACTAACATATTACTTGTCCCCCTTGACCTTTTTTTGTTTTACATGGGTTTCGGCATATTTACTCTTGATATAAGGGATACCGAGGAATACAGCAACGATAGCAGCTGTGAGCAGCTTAAGATCATCTGTATTCAGGCCCAAATTGATTACGAACTGCATTACTACATAATAGATAATGGCGCCGAATGCAACCGCAAGAAGCTTTAGAGCAAAGTTCTTGAATATCTTGCCGAAAATTACCTCACCGATAATAACCGCCGCAAGACCGATAACGATTGCACCTCTGCCCATATTTATATCTGCAAAACCCTGGTACTGTGCCAAAAGTCCGCCGGAAAGAGCAACAAGGCCGTTAGATAGAATCAGTGCGACAATCTTAGACATACTGATATTGATACCGTTTGCACGAGCCATATTCATATTGGAACCTGTAGCACGGATGGCGTGTCCCATCTCTGTGCCGAAGAACCAATACAATGCGGCAATGATAGCCACAACAAAAATTGCAACAACCACTATAGCCATCTTTATGTCAGCCATGCTGACAGCTAATTTGTAGTTGTAGGGCGATATAGGCTGATTAGCCTTGCCCATAATACGCAGATTGACCGAATACAGTGCAAGCTGAGTAAGAATACCGGCGAGGATAGGCGGAATACCGAAAGCAGTATTCAGAAGTCCCGTAACGAGACCTGCTGCACAGCCTGCCAAAAATGCAACAAACAGTGCCAAATAAACATTCATTCCTCCTGCCATACACATAACAAGAGTTGCGCCGCCTGTAGCCAATGTTCCGTCTACAGTAAGGTCGGCAAAGTCAAGCACTCTGAAGGTGATATACACACCGATAGCCATAATGCCCCAAATAAGTCCCTGCCCTATTGCACCCGGCAGAGCGTTGGCGAAGGCTCCCATAAAGGCTCCCATAATAATACCTCATTTCAATCAATTAGGAGCAACAGAAAAACTATTGCTCCCTAAAATATAAAATTACTTCCTTATTATACTTTAAAGCGTTGAAATAGTCAACACAAAAAAATCAATTTGCTGTTGACTTTAACGCTTTTATGTGCTAAACTGAAAATACACTACAAAACCACAAAAGAGAGAGGTAAAACTATGAACAAATTAGTAAAGAAAATCACTGCCGTAGCTCTCAGCGCCGTCATGGTAGGCGGTCTTTTTGCAGGATGCTCGTCACAGTCGGGCACAGCAGAAAAGAAAGAGGCTAAGACAAGCTATAAAGTAGGTATCTGCCAGCTGGCTAAGCACGATGCTCTCGATGCCGCTACAAAAGGCTTTAAGGACAAGCTGACCGAAATGGGAAAAGAAAAAGGCATCACCTTTGACTTCGATTTCCAAAATGCAGGCGGCGACCCAACAACTTGCTCCACCATCACCAACAAATTCGTATCCTCAAACTACGATTTGATTATGGCTAACGGTACAGCAGCACTTAACGCAGCCGCTACCGCTACAGTAGCGAACAAGACACCTGTAGTCGGCACATCTATCACAGACTATGGCACAGCACTCAAAATAGATATGGCATCCGACGGTGCAACCGGTATCAATGTAACAGGTTCAAGCGATGTTGCTCCTCTTGCTACTCAAGCAGAGGAACTGCTCAAGCTGTTCCCGAAGACAAAGAAGGTAGGCTGCCTGTATTGTTCATCCGAGGCTAACTCAAAATTCCAGGTAGACGAAATAAAGAAGGCTTTGGAGGCTAAGGGAGTACAGTGCACATTCTACTCATTCACAGACTCAAACGATATTCAGGCAGTAGCTCTTACTGCAGCTAAGAACTCCGATGTAATATATGTACCGACCGATAACATCGCCGCATCTAACGGCGGAGTTATCGACGCAGCCTGCACAAAGGAAAAGACTCCTATCTACGCAGGTGAGGACGGTATATTCAAAAGCACAAACGCTGTAGCTACTCTGTCCATTTCTTTCTACGAAATCGGTCAAAAGGCAGGCGAATACGCTTATGACATTCTCGTAAACGGAAAGGACCCTGCTACTATGAATATCTATCAGACAAAGAACCTGACCTATATCTACAATAAGGATAAGGCTAAAGAATTCAATGTAACAATCCCCGATAACTATGTAGCGTCCGACGCAGAATAATCGAACTATACACACCCGAACATGGCGGCAATGCTTTGTTCGGGTATTTTTATACCCTTTGGGACTCCTCCAACATAATCTGTGCAAACACGCCGTAGCCTCGTTTTGGGTTAGAAATCACGACATGGGTTACTGCCCCCACCAGCTTTCCGTTTTGAATAATAGGACTGCCGGACATACCTTGAACTATTCCGCCGGTCTTTGCAATCAAGTCCTTGTCGGTGACTTTTATCATCATATTGCGTTGACGATTGTTTTCGTTATATGTGATATGAGATATTTCGACATCATACAGCCGAGGACCTTTTCCGTCCACGGTACTCAAAATCTGTGCTTTTCCCCTTTTTACCTCCTGCTGTGCCGCCACGGGATAGGAGCCGAAGCAAGAAGGCTGAGCGGTGTAGGTGCCAAACACGCCGCAATCCGTGTTTTCTTTCAGCCTGCCGATAACCGAAGTACCGAAATCACACACAAGAGAGCCTGTTGTACCCGAATTACCTTTTTGTATTTTAGTCACCTTGGCGGAAACTGCCTCCCCACGAAACAGGGGCATAATCTCATTGGTATCCACATCATTCACCTGATGACCGAGAGCGCCGAAAGTTCTTGCGGCCGGATTGAAAAAAGTGATAGTGCCTATGCCGGCTGTAGAGTCACGAACCCACATACCCGCCTTGTAACAATCCTCCTTTGAGTCAAACACGGGAGTGACGGAAAAGGTCTTGTACCTGCCGTCTCGCTTTACCTTAACAGAAAAAGCGGCGCCGTTGTTATCATTCAATATCTCGCTGACACGGTCGGACGAATAGACCTTTTCGTTGTTTATGGACACAACTATATCGCCCACCTCGATACCGGCATCGGCGGCGGGATTTTTCTTTTTGCCCAATGACTCAACAGACTGAGTACCCACCACAATAACGCCGTCGGTGTATAGCTTTATACCGAAAGAATCGCCGCTGACCAAAACATTTTGGCTGTCTTTGTCAGTAACGGTAACTGTTTTTACCGGAACAACGCCGAAAATTTTTATTGTTCTCTGTCTGGGCGAGGCAGTTTGTGCGTCAACAAGTCTTGCGCTGGTATTCTTAGTATCTGCATAGGAATATATAGATGAAAAGGGCGTCTCACTGCCGTCATAAGTAATAACGGAGTCCGGCAGAGCATATGCTCCTATACCTATCATAACAAAAAGTACAGCACACACAGCCGCAAAAAATATATCAAAAACACGAATTGCTTTTCTCATAAAAACACCCCGGAGATTATTTTGTCCTTATGTGCAAAAAATAAACATAACAAAATGTGATAAAAAAATCAATCTGACTCTGGATAATAACTCAAAAATAAAGCTGACCGGTAACAGCTATGTCACCTCACTTTCCGACAGTGACAGCAGCTACTCCAATATAGACCTAAACGGCTATACGCTATATGTAAACGGAAAGGCGCTGACTAAGTAAAATTCGCTCTTGCAAGGTACTCTCATATATGGTAAAATAATATAGTTTTAATTCTAAAAGAAGAGGCGTATATTATGAGCGGACATAACAAATGGAGCACCATCAAACGCAAAAAAGGTGCAAACGACGCAGCAAGAGCAAAGGTATTCACAAAAATCGGTCGTGAACTTGCCGTAGCGGTAAAGAACGGCGGTCCCGACCCTAACAATAA
>URJF01000012.1 GCA_900548085.1 uncultured Oscillospiraceae bacterium
TAACTAATCCTCCTTAAATTCTAACAGGTCTCCGGGCTGGCAATCAAGCTCACGGCATATTGCCTCGAGAGTGGAAAAGCGTATAGCCTTTGCCTTTCCGGTCTTGAGTATAGACAGGTTAGCCTGAGTAATACCCACTCTGTTTGCCAAATCGAGAGACGACATTTTTCGTTTTGCAAGCATGACATCGAGATTAACTACAATACTCATAATCGTCCTCCTATATAGTAAGGTCGTTTTCTTCCTTCAGCTCAATGGCTGACTGAAAGACGGACTTGACTATCTGGCAAATCAGGCACATAAACAGCTCGCCTGCTGCCAAAACAAAGAAATAAATGCAAAAGTATTTTGTCACATACAACAATGCAATACCACCGATAATACCTATCCAAGCTGCATAAAAACAAGCCCATACAATATGTGAAAGCGCTCTTGTGTTAGAGGTATCAAACACAATCTCGTGCCTGATATTGTCCAACATTCTGTCGAGAGAAAGAAGCGCCCAATATCCGGCGGGAACAACAAGACAATACGGTATGAATATCCACAGCATACTTATATCGTCGGCAATGCCTATCTTGTCATAAACAAAAGGAAAAACAACAACGCTAATTGCTAAAAAGAAGTAACAAATGCGTACAATGGTGTGTGTAATTTTGATTGATAACTCAGTGCTCATATGAGTACCTCCCTGTCATAATTTACCCTTGTTATACACCTAAAATTATCGTTTGTCAATAATTATTTATCATTTTTCATAAATTTTAGCAAAAAAAATGTCCCAATGCAACGCATCGGGACTGACGATATTATTTTATTTTTGAATACATAGCATATCTGAAGGGCTCGAGATGAATATTGCCGTCACACACAAAATCGCCAAAAAATGTGTATGAATTATTCCAACTGTCGTCTACGGGAATATCGGCCTCGGTATCGTCGAGATTGATTGCGACAAGTATCTTGTTATTGCCGTCATCACGGACATATGCAATGGTTTTGTAGTTGCAATAGAACGGTACAAACTCACCATTGGCAAAAACCTTTGAGCCTCTGCGAATTTCGCCGAGGCGTTTATACCACTTGTGCAGTTCCTCATTAGGACTGTCCCAAGCCATACATTCTCTGTTGAACGGGTCTTTCATACCCTGCATACCAATTTCATCACCATAATAAACCGAAGGGACTCCGGGCAGTGTGAACTGAATAAGAGAGGCAATCTTCATCATAGATATGCCACGGAGATAGTCATACTCATGCAGCCTGTTGTGCTCATACTGCCACTGTCTGCCGTAGCCATCGGGATTTTCGCCCACAAGCCGTGTTATTGCACGCTCGGTATCATGAGTGCCGATATGATTCATAAGCACATTTGTAACCTGCGGAGGATAATTTTCTATCACGCTCATAACCGAATCGAAAAACGCATCACCGTTTGCATACCTAACAAAATTAAGAACCGCATCGGCAAATGGATAGTTCATAACAGAATCCAACTGCTCACCCAAAAGGTATCGTCTACGCTGATTATATGCGAATTTTGTGGTGGCATCCTCCCATACCTCACCGATAATAACAGCGTCCTTTTTTTCTGCTTTTACGGCAGTACGGAGGTCATCCAAAAACACATCCGGCAGTTCGTCCGCAACATCAAGTCGCCAGCCTCTCACGCCGCATCTTAGCCATTTGCGCAAAATTCCGTCTTTGCCGCAAATATATTTACGGTAGCTTTCGTTCTCCTCCTCTATCTCGGGAAGGAGCTTTATTCCCCACCAAGAATGGTAGTCATCGGGATAGTTGATAAATTTGTACCAACTGAAATAAGGACTCTCCTTGCTGTTATATGCACCGACGGTATCGTAGTTACCGTACATATTGAAATACTTGCTGTCACAGCCCGTATGGCTGAACACACCATCAAGGATAATAGAAATTCCGTACTCCTCACGGGCGACACGGCACAATGCTTTTAAATCCTTTTCGTTACCTAAAAGAGGATCAATTTTTTCATAATCCGCAGTGTCGTAACGATGGTTGGAATTGGCCTCAAAAATCGGATTAAGGTATATACAGCTTACGCCCAAATCGGCTATATAAGGCAGTTTTTCTTCTACACCTTTTAGGTCACCGCCAAAATAATCGTTGTTCCAAATACCATTCATCTGCTCCTCACGCCAAAAAGGCTCATCTCCCCATTTTCGCATTACACGAGAGGAGCGGACGCCACTCTTTTTTTTGCCGGAGTTATAAAATCTGTCGGGAAAAATTTGGTATATAATGCCGCCTTTCAGCCAATCGGGAGTGACAAAATTCTTGTCATACACAGTCTGCTGAAATTCTTCACCATCGGGAGCAAAATCGCCTATGCCGTGGCCTACATTGCGTACAAAGCTCTTCCCCCACGGCGTCTCAAGCTCAAAGTGATACCAATACAATCCGGCTGTTGTGGCAGAAAAATGCAGTTCCCAATACTCGTTATCGTCGCCGCACATACCTGCCCAAAACATACTGTAATATGCAGGGCTCTCGCCCTCTTTAGTAACACAAAGAGTAGCGCCGCTGCAGCTCATAGAACGAGGAACCACAATCCTCAGTTTAACCTTCTGCTCGGTTGCAATAGCACTGATAAGAGATTTGTATTCTTTTTTTCGTGAATTAAATACTGTCATAGCTCGTAGAAAAACATAGGGAGAACAAAGTCCTCCCTACGCAAATGAAATTATTTTGTTGACTTCTTAGCAGTCTTTTTTGTTGTTGACTTTGGTGCCATAGGAGCTTGCTTTTTTGCTGCCTTAGGCTTTTCCTCAGCGAACTGCACCGGCTTTGTGTGCCAAATATTGTTAGCATAGTCCATAATGGAACGGTCGGCAGAGAAAATACCTGCTCCGCTGATGTTCATAAGTGACATACGAGAGAACTTTTCGCTGTCTTTGTAAGCCTCGGACACAGCCTTTTGTGCCATCTGATAGTCGGCAAAGTCTGCAAGAGCCATATACGGATCGGAGTTAATGAGAGAATAATAAACCTCGTCAAATTTCTTTCCGTTTACACCGTTGCCGATAAATGCAACGGCATTAGCGAGAGTCTCGTTGTTCTGGATATACTGCTGTGGATTGTATCCGTTGCGCTTTAGTTCCTCAACCTCAGGAGTTTTCATACCGAAGATGAAAATGTTGTCGTCGCCTACTGCGTCGTGAATCTCCACATTGGCACCGTCAAGAGTACCGAGAGTGAGAGCACCGTTGAGCATAAGTTTCATATTACCTGTACCGGAAGCCTCTGTGCCGGCGAGAGAAATCTGCTCACTGATGTCAGCCGCAGGCATAAGCACCTCGGCAAGAGAAACATTATAGTCCTCCATAAATACGACCTTAAGCTTTTTGTTTACATCCGGGTCATTATTTACTACTTTAGATACAGCATCAATAAGCTCAATGAGCTTTTTAGCCATAAAGTAGCCGGGAGCAGCTTTAGATGCAAAGATATATGTCTTTGGATAATAATCAGCATTGGGATTAGCCTTGAGCATCTGATACTCTGCTATAATGTTGAGAATATTAAGCTGTTGTCTCTTATACTCATGCAGTCTCTTAACCTGAACATCAAAGATTGAGTCAGGGTCAATATCTACTCCGTTACGCTTTTTGACAATCTTAGCAAATCTAACCTTATTGTCACGCTTAATCTGGGCAAGCTTTTTGAGGACTTCTTTATCATCCTTATAGTCACAAAGTTTGAGAAGCTCATCTGACTTTGTGATAAACTTGTCGCCGATAAGACTTGTAATATAATCGGTAAGCTCAGGGTTAGCCTGGCAAATCCAACGACGGAATGCGATACCGTTAGTAACATTTGTGAATTTTTCGGGTGTGAGAGTGTAGAAATCGTGGAACACGGTATCCTTGAGTATTTCACTGTGGAGAGCCGACACGCCGTTTACGCTGTGAGAACCGGCTACGCAAAGGTTTGCCATACGGACAACGCCGTTAGACACGATAGCCATACGCTCAACTTTGTCTGCATCGTGAGTAACAGACCAAACATATGCTCTAAAGCGATTGTCAATCTCTTTTGTAATCTGATAAATACGAGGAAGAAGTCGAGAATAGAGTTCCTCACTCCAGCACTCAAGTGCCTCTTTCATAACAGTATGATTAGTATAAGCCACTGTGCGAGTAACGATAGACCACGCCTCATCCCAGCCGTAGCCGCATTCGTCCAAGAGAATACGCATAATCTCAGGAATAGCCATAGTAGGATGTGTGTCATTGATATGGATAGCAATCTTGTCAGGAAGATTGTCGAGTGTACCGTATTTTGTAAGATGTCTCTGAATAATGTCCTGAATAGATGCAGAAACAAGGAAATACTGCTGACGAAGTCTGAGAGACTTGCCCTCCGGAGAATTGTCGGCAGGATAAAGCACCTTAGTGATAGCCTCTGCCATAGCGGACTGTTCCATAGCTTTGATATACGAGCCCTGGTTAAACAGCGTCATATCCAGCTCAGGCTTTTTACTAGCCCAAAGACGAAGGCGAGAAACGCCCTTGCCTTTGCCGGAAACATACATATCATAAGGGATAGCCTCCACAACATTAGCGTCCACATGCTTTACATGGTGGTAGTCACCGTCCCAGCTGTCCTCTATTCTGCCCTCAAACTTGACCTCAACGGAACGCTCCTCACGAGGAACGAGCCATACATCGCCTCCCGGAAGCCAAAAATCAGGCAGTTCTGTCTGCCAGCCGTCAACCAACTTCTGCTTGAATATACCTGCCTCATAGCGCAGAGAATAACCCATAGACTGAAAACCGTTAGTAGCCAAACCGTCAAGGTAGCAAGCAGCAAGTCTGCCAAGGCCACCGTTTCCGAGGCCGGCATCCGGCTCCTGTTCATAGAGCTTGTCAAGACTGACTCCCATGCTCGAAAGAGCCTGGTCAAACACTTTAGTCAGTCCGAGATTATAAAGATTATTTTTAAGTGAGCGGCCCATAAGGAATTCCATGCAGAGATAATAAATCTGTTTTGAATCCTGACCCTCTGCGGTGTGACGGAAGTCGCTGTTCATCTCCGAAAGACGATCACGGACTATCATAGCCACTGCCTTATAAAACTGCTCGTCATTAGCATCTTCAACAGTAACACCGAAAAAGTGAGATAATTTGTCGGTGATAAGTTTCTTTGCTTGTGCTGTAGATATTGTAGATTTCATACAAATCCTCCAAAAAAATTTTGTATAGTCAAAGTATTTTATGTACCATTTGTACATTATACACTAAAATATGCGGTTTTGCAACCACTGATAACTCGTTAGTTATTCTTTTTTGGCGACCTCTTAAGGAATCGGGTTATTATCAGTTCAAACAACTCCTTAATCGGCTTAATATTCACAATGAGCATAACAACAAACAGCACCGCCTCAATACCGTACATAACCATACCGTTCTTAAGCTTGAGCATTACACAACATTGAGCGATAAGAATAAATGTCTGGAGCGCCAAAAGAGGCGGATTAAGGTCGACCTTGATATATTTTCTCGTATGAATTGCACGAGACACAAATACTACTATAAATGCCACAACGGTAGCAATAGCCGCACCGATAGCGCCAATCTTAGGTATAAGAATAAGATTGAGTATAACATTTGTTCCTGCTCCCACTAAAGCGGTAATCATAGCCATAACAGACTTTTTCTCCGCCATATAGATAGAGCCTAAGAAATTTACAAAGCAAGAGAACGAGGTGGCAATAATAAGCACCGGTACATACTGCCAAGAATCAAAATATGACTTAGATACCAGCACTCTCGTGATAATTTGGCATCCGAGAATCAATCCCGATGCAACAGCAAATATTCCGCCCGAATACACTCTGATTACTTTTGAGAAGAAGTCGGCTCTGGAGTCACTGTCATACTCATCCACTGCCGAAAGCTGCCAAGCATCAATGAATATAGAAGAAAACATAACCACAAAATTAGGTATCTTAGATGCGGCAGTATACAGTCCGTTAGCGGAAGAAGAAATAAATCCTGTTACCATATATCTGTCGGACACGTTCACTATCCACCAAAGAATAACCGTTGGCATCATAGGGATAGCATATTTAAGCATCTCTTTTTTCAAATCAACACTGACGCCTTTGAGCTTGACATACTTCCACAGTTTGCAGGTAACAAAGAAGAAAATAACAGAGCAGAAATCAGATGCAATAATAGCTAAAATGTAGCCCTGCACTCCCCAATGGAAAGGGCCGAGGAACAGAATATTGAACAGCAGCATAGTTGCTGTAGTCATTATTCCGTCTACAGCAAATATCTTGACACGGCCGCAGCCACGCACAAAGTTTTGGCAAAGCTGACGGGCGCCGGAGGTCAAAACAAATACATAAATAAATATGATATAGTCTCCGAGCCTAAAGTCATTTATGGTAATAAGGCTGACCGGATACGCAAACAGCAGGAACACAAGATACCCCTTGAGAGTAGTACGGATACCCACGGTAAATACGCTCGCCTTGTCCGATCCCTTGTCGAGAGCATATCTCAATACGGCACTGTTAATCTGCAAAAACACAATGGGAATGAGCACATTGCCTGTCTGCTGAACCAAGTCTGCCGCACCGTAATCGGCAGTACCCATCATACGAGTAACAAAAGGCATCAAAAGAAAGCTGAGTATCTTTGATGAAAATGTACCTATGGCAAAAATCACGGTATTGGTTGCTAATTTTTTATACTTGTCCAAATCTAAAATCCTCTTATATTCTAAGTTTGTTTTATCAATATTTCCATTTTCCGTCAGAAAACTTCATAGTATTAGTGGAAGAAGAATACATACTGCCGGCAATATAAACTTTTTTGCCGATAATAAAATCGTACTCGCCGCCATGGTAGAAAGAAACATCATCACTGCTGTCTACACCGTCGGCATAAATCAGTGTTCGCTTCGTATCGGAGTTCATATTGTACTCTCGCATCTCATATTTTTCGTCACTGAACACGGCATAATAGACCTTGTTTGCATCAACGACAGGATACGCAATAGGCTTTGCTCTTTTGACCAAGGTAACGGTATCCTTTGAGCCGAATTTTTGTCTCACAAGCTTATATTTTCCGTTATCCTTTCGTTTATAATAATAGAAGAAGCCGTTTTCTAATGTCAGGCATTTAATATCATTCTCATCCGTATCGTCAAAGAAAGGAGCTGTTATGCCTTTCTTAGTCTTATCTGCCGAAAGGTACTGAACCTTTCCGTCAGAAAAATCGGTAAAGAAAACTCTGTCTAATGACACACCCACAAAGGTCAACTTGCCCGATGAACGGTACAGCTCTGTTTCCGTACCGTCGGCAGAAATATATCTTACGCCGCCGTCACCGAAAACGTAAATGTCGCTGTCATACACATAGGCAAACTCCACATTGTCCGCAATCGCCTTCGTGTCGGAGGTGCCTCGTTTGAGCTGATACAGACGGTTGTCATCCTTATCCACAAAGTAGATATAGTCGCCTACCAAATTCATACAACCGATATTATCACCCGTTTTGAAGGAAATTCCGTAATCCTCGGTTGAATTCACAAATCTGTAGATGCCCTTGCCTTTTTTTATATTGTAGAAATATGACGGGCTTTTCGCCACCAATCCACCGTTTAGGAGATTGCCGACAAAATTGCCTTTTTTGCTGCTGTCGAACTTAAACTCCGATGAATCGGCGTAGTTATAGTAATACTTTGTGGTGGTAGTCTTTTTTGTCGTAGTCGGCGCTGAGGTATCTTTTTCGCCAATATTCTTTACATAAGCGGAAACCTTGGTTGTATTCTCACTGAACAGTGATGAAAAATCAAAATCTGGCTCGGTAATTTTGATTGTAATTGCAAAGGCCGCCACTGCCGCTGCAATGAGAGCAATAACCGTGACAAAAATCTTTTTGGCTTTTTTCTTCTTTTTCTTTTTTATTCTGTTTTTTCTTCTCGTTTCAAGTTCGTCATCAAAATAGTTTTGTGCCATTATCTGATTTGTCCGTTTCCGTAAATAAGATACTTAGTCGTAGTGAGCTGTGCTATACCCATAGGTCCTCGTGCGTGGAGCTTTTGGGTGGAAATTCCGATTTCTGCACCTAAACCGAACTCGCCTCCGTCGGTAAATCTTGTGGACGCATTGACATACACTGACGATGAGTCAATGCACTTTAGGAATTTTTCGGCATTGGCTCTGTCGGAGGTGATAATCGCCTCGCTGTGACCTGTGGAATGTTCATTGATATGAGCAATAGCCTCATCTACACTGTCAATGGTTTTCACACTGATTTTGTAGTCTAGATATTCGGTATAAAAATCCTCCTCGGTAGCAGGCTGAATATCAGGGCAAGTCTCTCGTGCTCTGTCGTCGCCGTAGATAATAACATTTTTAGTATCAAGCTTTTCTTTTATAACAGGCAGAGCATCTTTGATGATTCCGCTGTGGATAACCAAACTCTCACAAGCATTGCATACGCCTATACGCTGAGTTTTGGCATTAAAAATAATATCGGCAGCCATCTGAATATCTGCACTCTCATCAACAAAAATGTGACAATTTCCGGAACCGGTCTCAATGACGGGAACGGTAGAATTTTCTACCACAGCTCTGATAAGTCCTTTTCCGCCACGGGGAATGAGGCAATCGAGATATTCATCAAGATGCATAAGGTCTGTAGAGGACCGGCGGGATGTATCCTGCACAAGCTGGATAACATCCTTTGGGAAGCCTGCCGACTCAACTGCATCACGCATAATATCGGCAATGGCAGTGTTGGAATTTATCGCTTCCTTTCCGCCACGAAGAATCACAGCGTTACCGCTCTTTAGGCACAGAGCGGCAGCGTCGGCAGTAACATTAGGTCTTGCCTCAAAAATTATACCGATAACACCCATAGGCACGGTAACTTTTTTTATTAAGAGTCCATTGTCCTTATGGTACTCGCTGACTGTTTTTCCGCAAGGATCATCGAGAGCTGCAACATCTCTGACAGCAGACGCTATACCGTCTATTCTGTCACTGTCAAGCAAAAGTCTGTCAAGGAGTCCGCTGTTGAGTTCTGCCTTTTCTCCGGCAAGCATATCAATTTTGTTAGCTTCGATTATGTCATTTTTTTTATTTTCAAGAGCATCGGCAATAGCGAGCAGTGCGTTCTTCTTTTGCTCGGCTGTAACCTGCGACAAAAACGGCATAGTGCCCTTTGCTCTTTTTCCCATATCTGCAACAGTCACAAATCATTCTCCTTTTTTCTTAGGTAAAAACAGTGTTCCGACGCTTTCACCATCCAAAATCTTATATATGCGGGTAGGCTTTTCACCATTGCAAACAATGACGGGAATATCGGCGCCGGTAGCAATTTCAGCCGCCTTTACCTTAGTGCTGAAACCGCCTGTACCCATCTTGCCTGCACCACCGGCAATCTTCTTAATTTCGTGAGTAATCTCCTCGACTATGGAAATAAGCTTTGCATTAGGATTAGTGATGGGATTGCTGTCATAAAGTCCGTCTGTGTCAGTAAACATAATGAGCATATCCGCATCTATCAGCTCTGCAATAATAGCAGACATACAGTCATTATCCGATGAACGCAGCTCCTCTATGGAAATTGAGTCGTTTTCGTTAATAACAGGGATAACATCATATTTTAAAAGCTGATTGAAGGTATCGAGAAGGTGTCCTTTGCTCTCCTCGGATTTGAGGACATCGGTGGTGAACAAAAGCTGAGATACGATTACATTATATTCGCTGAACAGCTTGTCATACAAAAACATAAGTTCACACTGACCAATAGCTGCGGCAGCCTGAAGTTCACAGTCCTCCTGCGGTTTTTCTTTAAGTCCAAGCTTGCCTGTACCGACAGCTATAGCACCGGACGAAACGAGAACAACCTCGTGGCCCATATTGTGCAGGTCCGCAAGCACTGACACCAACTTAGCCATACGGGCAATATTTATCTTATGAGTGTTGGCGTGAGTAAGGGTTGAGGTGCCGACCTTTACAACAATTCTCTTTTTTTCAAACTTTTTCATAGTGTTATACTCCATCTATAATAATCCAAATTACATTATAGCACAGGGGTTACGCCGTTGCAAATAAATAATGAATTTTTATTAAATATTCGGGCATAATGACAATGAAGAAAAAGGAGTGGTCATATGACAAACAGAAGTTACATCAGAGTTTGCAGTTATATACTGTTTTCGCTGATAATACTGATAGCCGCCGTATTCGTAAACACCAACAGTTCAAAAGCATACAAGGCACAATTAGAGCTGGAATACCAGCAGTCACTGCTGGAGCTGGGTGAAAGCTTGGACAGCGTAAACACAGATTTGACTAAACAGCTATATTCAAACTCGTCGGGAGAAATATACGATGTCAGCCGAGACTTGTATGTTCAGTGCAACACAGCCAAAAACGCAATCAGCCGACTGCCTGCAAAGCAGATGGAGCTGAACAATGCATACAAGTTTTTGAGCCAAGCGGCAGACTACGCTCAATATATAGGAAACAAAATAGGGAACGGCGAAGAAATAAGTCAAGAGGAGCACAAGACTCTAAACTCGCTGCTGAAATACAGCCAAAAGCTCAAAAACTCCACAGAAGATATGATAAGCATCGTGCAGGCAGGAGGAGAAATAACCTCCGGAGAGATAAAGAACACATCTCTCTCCACGGTATCTGCCATGTCTGATAGTTTTTCGAGCAGTGCTAAGATTTTTGAAAACTTCCCTACTCTGCTGTACGACGGTCCGTTTTCTGACCAAGTGCTGAACAAAAAATCACAAATGATTCAAAAAGCAAAAGTTATGACCAAGGATGAATGTAAGGAAATCGCCGCTAATGCTATAGGAGTGTCAGTAGGCAAAATGTCATTTGACTCAGACGACAAGGGACGGATTCCATGCTACACCTTCAACTGTGGCAGGTACACAGTATCAGTCACAAAGCAAGGCGGATATATCAAATCCATTCTATATTCCGGAATCATATCGGAAACTAACATCACCAAAAAAAATGCCTGCAACATAGCAGTGGATTATCTCAAAAAGCTGGGATACGAAGATATGGCATACAACTACTGCGTAGTCACAGACAACATTTGCACCGTAAACTGTGCGTACCAAAAGGACGGCATAACCTGCTACAGTGACCTGATAAAAGTAGGAATTTCTATGACTGACGGAACTGTCCTGACGGTAGATGCCACAACCTATCTGACAAATCATACCGAAAGAAAAACGGAAAAAGCCAAGGTAAACCTGAAAGATGCCGAAAGCAAAGTATCAAAATTTTTAAAAATCAAATCCTCAAAACGCTGTATTATTCCAAAAGAAAACGGCAAAGAGGAACAATGCTACGAGTTTACCTGCCAAAGCAAAGATACCGGTGAAGAAGCGTTGGTATATATCAACTGCAAAAGCGGAGATGAAGAAGATATTATGCTCCTGCTGAAATCCGACAACGGCACTTTGGTAAAATAAATGAATAAACAAAAAAATATATCCAAAACTATAAGCGAAAGGATGATAATATTATGTTCAAAAAAATAATTATCTGCGTGCTGACTGTATGTCTCGCCGGAGCAATTTTCGCTGCTTGCGGCAAAAGCAACAGCAACGGAAATACGCAAAGCACTACAAACTCCACCACACAATCAACTAATCAATCCACGACTGAAAGCACCACTGACAAGATGGAAAAAGACGCAACAGATATGGCAACCAAAGCAAAAGAAAAAGCCGACAAAATCGGCGATGACTTAGGCAAGGGTGCCGACGATGTGGCAGACGGAGTAGGCGGAGCAGTAGACAAAGCCGGCGACGCAGTGTCCGACGCTCTGGATTAACAGAACACAAAACGGCGACAGAAGTACAAAATACTTCTGCCGCCATTTCTTTTTTGAAAAATGCAGTTGGTCACGCGACTACGAAACAGTCCACCGGACTGTTTCTCCCAAATTTCTGCGAAATTTGGAGTCTTGTGGCGACCGGGCAACTCGTTGCTTTTTTACATCAAAGACAGATAGAGCTGCTTAATTTCCTCGACACTTGTTTCTCTCGGATTGCCCGGTCTACAAGCGTCATCATATGCGGATTGTGCGAGGAAGTCTACATCCTCAGGCTTAACAATATCCTTAAGGTCCTTAGGAATACCTACATCCTGTGAAAGCTGCTTAACTGCGTCTACTGCTGCTTTTCTTGCCTCATCAAGAGTCATATCGTCAACGCCCTGAACACCCATTGCTTTCGCTATATCACGATACTTTTCGCCGGTAGCAGGAGCATTATACTCCATAACTGTAGGAAGAATAATAGCATTAGCTACACCGTGAGGTGTGTCATAAAGAGCACCGAGTGGGTGAGCCATTGAGTGAACGATACCAAGGCCGACATTAGAGAAGCCCATACCTGCTATGTACTGACCGAGAGCCATACCCTCTCTGCCCTCAGGTGTATTCTCTACAGCGCCACGAAGTGACTTTGAGATAATCTCAATAGCTTTGAGATGGAACATATCCGAAAGTTCCCAAGCTGCTGCTGTGATGTAGCCCTCGATAGCGTGAGTAAGAGCATCCATACCGGTAGCTGCTGTAAGTCCCTTAGGCATAGATGACATCATATCGGGGTCAACCACTGCTATTACAGGAATATCCTTAGGGTCTACGCATACCATCTTTCTGTTCTTAGAGGTGTCTGTAATTACATAGTTAATGGTAACCTCTGCAGCTGTACCTGCTGTGGTAGGAACTGCGATAATAGGCACACTCTTATTCTTTGTAGGAGCTACGCCCTCAAGAGATACGACATCAGCAAAGTCAGGGTTCTTGATAATAATACCGATAGCCTTAGCTGTATCCATTGATGAACCGCCGCCGATAGCGATAATGCAGTCTGCGCCGGAATCCTTAAATGCCTGAACGCCTGTCTGTACATTCTCTATAGTAGGATTAGCCTTAATCTTTGAATAAATCTCATAATCTATGGAAGCATTATCAAGTACATCTGTTACCTTTTTAGTAACATTAAACTTGATAAGATCGGGGTCGGAGCACACAAATGCTTTTTTGAATCCTCTGCCCTTTACTTCTGTTGCAATCTCCTGGATTGCACCTTTTCCGTGATAGGAAGTTTCATTGAGAACAAATCTGTTTGCCATAATAAATCTCTCCTTTATTGGTAGTGTTTTTGGATTTCTCCATAACTTGATTATAGGTCTTTGATAATTATTTGTCAATGAAATATTGATGTCGCATTTGTAAATTAAATGTCAACGAATTTGGCGAGTTTGCCGAAAGTGGACAAATTTGAAACGCAAAAAAGAAAATATTAAAAATACCCATTGACATTTTTTGGAAAGGGGTTATAATTGTAATTAGCACTCAGCGAGTGAGAGTGCTAATTACAGCGAAAATTTATATATGAGGTGATTATTTTGAGAAAAAAGCAATTCAAAGCAGAATCAAAAAAACTCCTTGATATGATGATAAATTCTATCTATACCCACAAGGAAATATTTTTGAGAGAGATTATTTCAAACGCAAGCGATGCCACAGACAAGTTATACTTTAAGTCTCTGACAGACACAACTATCGATGCCAATAAGGACGAGTTAAAAATCCGTATCGACCTGAACAAAGACGAAAGAACAATAAAAATCAGCGATCACGGCATCGGAATGACAGCGGAGGAGCTGGAGCAAAATCTTGGCACCATCGCAAAATCCGACTCGCTCAACTTCAAAAAAGACAATGCCGATGACGAGAATATAAATAATGTAGAAGTAATAGGACAATTCGGCGTAGGCTTTTACTCTGCGTTTATGGTAGCAGACAAGGTAGAAGTCGTATCAAAAGCATTAGGCGCTGACAGTGCAAATCGCTGGATCAGTGAAGGTGCAGACGGATACACAATCGAGCCGTGCGAAAAAGAAGAAGTCGGCACTACCGTAACATTATATCTCAAAGAAGATACAGAGGACGAGCACTACAGCGACTATTTGGAGCAGAACAGAATCAGCGAATTAGTAAAGAAGTACAGCGACTACATCAGATACCCAATCGTTATGCAAATGACATCTCAGGTACCTGATCCCGACAAAGAGGGCGAGTACATCACAGAGGTCAACGACGAGATACTCAACTCGATGGTACCGCTTTGGCGCAAGAGCAAGAGTGAAATTAAGCCAGAGGACTACAACGAGTTCTACAAATCAAAATTCTACGACTACACCGACCCACAGCTTGTTATTCACACAAAGACAGAAGGTCAAGCAACCTTTGATGCACTTATGTTTATACCTAAAAATGCGCCGATGGACTTTTACTCAAAGGACTACGAAAAAGGCTTGCAGTTGTATTCTAACGGTGTACTGATTATGGACAAATGTGCCGATTTGCTTCCGGACTACTTCAGCTTTGTAAGAGGTTTGGTTGACAGTGCCGACCTGAGTCTGAACATCTCTCGTGAAGTTCTTCAGCACGACAGACAAGTAAAGATCATTGCAAAAGCTATAGATAAAAAAATCAAGAGCGAGCTGGCAAAAATGCTCAAGAACAACAGAGAAAAATATGAAGAATTCTTCTCTGTATTCGGCACACAGCTGAAGTGGGGCGTATATTCCGACTACGGTATGAACAAAGACGGACTGAAAGACCTGATTATGTTCAAGTCATCTAACGGCGAAAAGTACACCACTCTAAAGGAATATGTAGACAGAATGGCTGACTCACAGGATACCATCTACTATGCTTGCGGTGACAGCGTGCAAAAGATTGCACTCCTGCCACAATGCGAAGCAGTCAAGAGCAAAGGATACGAAATACTTTATTTCACCGATGAGGTAGACGAATTCGCTATCCAAATGCTGATGGAATATGACGGCAAAAAGTTTGCTAACATATGCAAGGACGACCTTAATCTTGACACCGACGCAGAAAAAGAAGCCCTCACAAAGAAAAACGAGGACTCAAAGGAACTTCTGGAAAAGATGAAAAACATCTTAGGCGACGAAGTGAAAGAGGTTAAGTTCACAAACAAATTAGGCTCCCACGCAGTATGCCTCTCAGCAGAGGGATATGTAAGTCTGGAAATGGCTAAGATACTGTCACAGATGCCGGGTGCAAATCAGAATGTAAAGGCAGAACTTGTGCTGGAAATCAACAGTGAAAACCCTGTAGCCGAAAAGCTGGCAAATGCCGATGACGAAACGCTGAAAAAGTACACCTCAATCCTCTACAATCAAGCAAGACTCATTGCAGGACTTTCTATCGAAAATCCGACAGAGCTCGCCGACACAATCTGTGAACTTATGTAACAAAGCAAAAAGAAAACCGTTTCGGAAATCAATCCGAAACGGTTTTTGTTTTCAGTAAAAACACAGATTATTCTGCAGGAGCAGCCTCCGGTGCCTCTGCATCGTCTGCCTTCTTTTCTCTCATAAGAACAAACTTTTCCATAGGGAAGAGAACTACCATCTGTACAAATCCTGCTGCCATAGAAGCAAGGAGACGAGCTACAGACTCGTTAGTAATTATCTTAAGGAACCAGTTAGACGGAGCAACCTTGAGCAATGCGCCTACGATAGCACCCTGCATCCAAGTTGAGAAAAGGATGAGTGCAAGGAGCAGTACTATGTAGATAACAAAGTTGTACCAAGCTGAGTCGGACTTAAATGTTGTCTTTTTGTTCTGATAGAAGCCGTAGATGTTAGCAATAAGGTTAGAAAGAAGGAATGGAAGTACATAACCCCAAGTAACTACGCCGTCAATAACATACTTTGTAGCTTCTTTTGAACCTGCTGTAAACATTGTCGGTGTGAATATGCCTCTCAAAAATTCAGGAAGCAATGTGTGAATTTGGTCACATACCAGCGGCAACAATGCTGCGAGAGCCAACTGAATGATAGTAACAAGACCGCTGACTACAAGGAACTTAACAAGCTGCCAAAGGGTTTTGATAAAGCTACCCTTTTCCTCTGCGGCGTTATCGATACCGCCGAGGGAGATTTTTTTCTTTTCGTCTGCCATAATTTTTACTCCTTTAATTATGAATGATTTTTTAAGACGTAACCATTATATCAATAATAATGTCTGTTTGCAACAGTTTTTTTGGCAGACATATTACAATCGGTATGTATATCAGGCACTGAAGCAAAAGTGCCTAATAGAGATTTTTATTTTTCGAGCAGGACTGCATGGGCTATACCGGGGATAGTCCGCCCTTGTTTTGAAGATGTAGGAGACATCAAAGCGCCTGTAGCAACAAAGAGAATTTTGTTGAGTTCCCCCCTATTCATCTTTTTGAAAATATGAGAACAAAGAACAGAAGCACTGCAGCCACAGCCGGAGCCTCCGGAATTAACATCCTGCTCCTTTAAGTTATATATCAGCTTACCACAGTCATTATGCCTGCTGCGAATGTCCGTTTTATATTCAAGCTCCAAGACTTCGTGCAGCAGTTCAGTACCCGTGTATCCCAAATCGCCTGTGAGAATCATATCATAATCCTCTGCGTCTGTACCTGTATCAACAAAAAAATCGTTGATTGTCCTTGCGGCAGCAGGAGCCATAGCCGCTCCCATATTGTTAGCATCCTTTATACCCAAGTCAGTAACCGTTCCGATATGGACGGCTTTTATTTTTATTTCGGACTGACGATTTTTTCCTATTACTGCCGCTCCGGCACCTGTAACGGTCCACTGAGCTGTAGGAGGTCGCTGACTGCCGTACTCAAGAGGATACCTGAATTGTCGCTCGGAGGAAGCGAAGTGACTGCTGGCACCGGCGATACAATATTCCGCACCCGAATCGACGAGCATAGCACCTGTACAAAGAGTAAGTGCCATAGTCGAACAGGCACCGTACATTCCCACAAACGGAATGTTCAAATCCTTTACGGCAAAGCAAGAGCCGACGCACTGGTCAAGCAAGTCACCTGTCAACAGAAAGTCTATCTGTCCGGCACTCACATTTGCGCTGTCCATAGCTCTGACTATTGCATCCTTTAGCATGGCAGACTCGGCAAGTTCGTAGCTGTCCTCGCCCATGGTGGTGTCATTATACACAGCATCAAAATCCGCACCTAACGGGCCCTCGCCCTCTTTTTTTCCTGCCACTCCGGCACTGCCGACGATAACAGGCGGCTTATCAAAAAGGCAGGTTCTTCCTATCTTTTTCAAAAAATCACCTCGTTATATCTTGTGCAAAAAAGCAAAAAATAAACGAACAGCCTGAAAGTCAAGCCGTCCGTTTTTTGAGCTGTTATAACAATTATTTTCTTTTTATTACGCTGACCATAAGGTCTCTGATCTCGTCGTGATTATAGTTAGGAAGCAGTGTATCAAAAACATCAAAACATCCTGCCACAACAAATGTAACCTTTGCTACCTGGTGATAATTGTTTTGGAGCGTAAGGTTATTCGCCTTGCAGATAGAATCTACAATTTTTTTCTTCAAAGAAGAAACGGCACTGTCGTAGAGAACGCAGTCCTTAAACTTTTTGATATAATCAACATTAGCTTCTACGGCATCGAGGATAACATCGATAGTTTTTTCGGGAGAATACGCCATATCGGTATAATCTATCTTTTCGCTGATATCGAAAAATTTCTCGGCAAGGTGATAAAATGTCTTTTTGCAGCAATCGTCGAGGCTGCTGTAGTGGAGATAAAATGTACTCTTGTTTATTCCTGCCTTTTGGCAAAGCTCAACTACAGAAATCTTTTTCAAATCCTTTGTGGTAAGTAAATCCAAAAGGGCGTCCGACACGGAACCGGTTGTTTTGACTATTCTTTTGTCCAAAAAATCACACCCCTATTAAAAAACTTTTTACATTATATCACAGCGCTGCAGTATTTTCAACGAAAAAATCAATTAAAAAATCGCTTGTCAAAAATAGAAAAAATATGTTGTAATAATTTTGATTTTATTGTATAATTTCATTTGTAATATTTTTAGAAAAATGGAGGCAGTTAGTATGGCTAATTGGCTTGACGGAAAAACCGTCGTTGTTACAGGCGCATCCGGCGGTATGGGTGCCGGCATTGCCGCATCACTTATCAAAAATCACGGATGTACAGTTATCGGTGTCGCAAGAAGCGAACCTAAGATGCTTAAATTCATTGAGGAGTTGGGAGATACATATGCTCACAAGTTTTCATACAAGCTTTTTGATGTATCCGTAAAAGAGAATTGGGAGAACTTTGCCGAGGAGCTTAAGGCAAACGGCACAAAAATCGACATTCTCGTAAACAATGCCGGCATTCTTCCTAAATTCAAGAGATTCGACAGATATTCTTATGACGAGATTGATAAGGCAATGAATATCAACTTCTATTCATGCGTATATTCAACAAAGACTCTTTTGCCTATAATACTTGAGTCCGAAACTCCGGGTATCATTAACATTGACTCCTCTGCTGCTCTTATGACACTGGCAGGCACTTCCATGTACTCAGCATCAAAGGCAGCGCTCAAAGGATTCACCGAGGCTCTCCGTACAGAGTTCAAAGGCAAAATGTACGTAGGTCTTGTATGCCCCGGCTTTACAAAGACAGACATTTTCCGCAACCAAGGTCAAACAGAATCCAACAACAAGGGTGCAAAGGTAATCAATATGATTTCCACCGACTGCGACCTTATGGTAAAGATGATTATGTTCGGTATTGAGCACAAGGTACCTATGCAGGTTCACGGCTTAGATGCACACGCAATGAGCATCTTCAACAGACTTATGCCTGTAGCAGGCTCCGAGCTTTTCAGCGCAATTATGAAGGCTGCAAAGGTTGACCTGTTCGATGAAGTATTCAGAGACTGATTAAATTTTTTCAAAAGGCAAGACTATCAATGACGGTAGTCTTTGCCTTTTACATTTTTTGGAGGTAATTATGGAAAACATAACAAAACAAAAGTATATGAATTTCAAAGAGATTGCCGCATATTCTTTAGGTCTCTTTGGTTTTCAGGCAATCGTTGGACTGCTGAACTCATACCAAGCCGAATTTGACGGCTCAATATTGGGTGCAAATGTCAGCACAGTAGCAATCATCATTTTGGTGGCAAAGATTGTATCGGCTGTAGCCGACCCTGTTGTAGGCAATCTGGTAGACAGGTCAAAGAGCAAAATGGGAAAATTCAAATCAATGATAACCTACTCTATTTTGCCGCTGCTTATATTTACAGTAGTAATATTCATTAAAGTTCCGTTCAAGGGCTTCGGTCTGTATGCGTGGATATTCGTTACATACCTGATATGGTCAATCGCCATGACAATGGGTGATGTACCAAGCCAGGGTATAGCCGCAGCTTTGACTCCTAACCCTACCGAGCGTACCAATGTGGTATCAATCTCAAACACCTTTAAGCAGGTTGGATTTTCTGCTTGTGTAGTAATTGTACCTATAGTATGTCTCATCGTTCCGGGTGGCTCAAAGGTATTTGTTAAATCGGGCGAAACCGATACTCCTATGATATCCGGCGAATATCTGGGAGTAGCGATACTGACAGCTTTGTTCGGCTGTGTGCTGTTCGCTCTCATTCCACTCATCAATAAAGAGAGAGTAACTAATGCCTCGTCAGAAACCACATCTGCAAAGGATATGTTCATTGCGCTGAAGAACAATAAACCTCTTATGCTGGTAATCATCTCCTATTTCTTAGGCTTCGGCAGACAGATGGCAATGGGTATTCAGGTACAGGCAGCAACAGTTATCTTAGGCTCGCAGAACCTTGTGGCTGTGCTCGGTATCGTAACCGCCGTCGGCTCTATGATAAGTATGGCTCTCTGTCCTCTGCTCATCAAAAAGCTCAATGAGCGCAACGCATACATTTTGCTCTCAGTATATGGATTTGCAGCTTCGATATTCTCATTTATCATCGGTCACTTTTGGTTTGAAAATCCAAAGAATATGGTGCTTACGGTTCTGTTCTACGCATCATTGTTCCTTATTGGCTTGCAGTTCGGTGCAGTAACTCTCATGCCTATGATTATGACAGCGGACTGTGTAGACGCATACGAATACGAAACAGGCAAGCGTATGGAGGGTGCCGCATATTCTATTCTCACCCTCACAATCAAGGTTTGTCTC
>URJF01000013.1 GCA_900548085.1 uncultured Oscillospiraceae bacterium
CTGCAGGTATCGTCACTTTAGAAGATATTGTAGAAGAGGTTGTAGGCGATATTGAAGACGAATATGACGCTCCCGAGCGAGAATTTGTTAAGCTCAGCGATAACACCTTCATTTTTGACGGCACTACAGATATAGAGGATGTGTCAGAGATAATTTCCCGGGAAATACCCGAGGGTGATTATGATACTCTTGCAGGCTTTGTTATCAGTCTAATGGGCTATCTTCCGGATGACGGATCTTCGGGACAAAAATTTGAGTATAACAATATTGCCCTCACAGTTCTTAAGGTTAAAGAGCAGAGGATAGACAAAATTAAGGTAGAGATAAATGACAGAACAGACGATAACACTTGAGAATATGGACTATGCGGCGGCCTTGTTCGGCGCATTCGACGAGAATATTCGCATGATAGAGCGTGAATTTGGTGTATCCATTGTGTCGAGAGGCTCTGATTTGAAAATTATCGGCGAGCCTGAAAATACAGACAAAGCCGTCAGGGCAATAAATTCATTGCTTGTGCTTATCAACAAAGGCGAAACACTTACGGACCAAAATATCCGCTATGTGATTTCTCTCACCAATGAGGGCAACGAGGACAAGATTCCGCAGATTACCACCGATTCCATTTGCATTACGTCAAAGGGCAGACCGGTTAAGCCTAAAACACTCGGTCAGCGTAAGTACACAAAAGCCATTGATGAAAACACTATCACTTTCGGTGTCGGTCCAGCAGGAACAGGCAAAACCTATTTGGCTGTGGCAAAGGCTGTTACAGCTTTCAGAGCAAAAGAGGTCAATCGCATCATATTGACTCGTCCTGCGGTAGAAGCCGGTGAGAAGCTTGGCTTTTTGCCCGGCGACCTTCAGAGCAAGGTTGATCCGTATTTGCGACCGCTTTATGATGCTTTATTCGATATGCTTGGTGCGGAGAATTTTACAAAGTATCAGGAGCGAGGTGCTATCGAGGTTGCACCGCTCGCTTATATGCGTGGCAGAACTCTCGACGACAGCTTTATCATTCTCGATGAGGCACAAAATACTACCCCCGAGCAGATGAAAATGTTTCTTACCCGTCTTGGCTTTAGGTCAAAGATGGTTGTTACCGGAGACATTACCCAAATAGATTTGCCGGACGGCAAGCGCTCGGGACTTAAAACGGTTTTGAACATCCTAAGAGATGTGAATGATATACAGATAATACGCTTTAGCCAAAAGGATGTTGTCAGACACCGATTGGTACAAGACATAATCACGGCGTATGAAAAATATGATGAGGAGCATAAAAGAAAATGAGAACAGTAAAAGTAATAATCTCAAATGATCAAAAGACGGTCAAAATACCTCGTGGCACGAGATTGTTAGTTCGCCGCTGTTGCCACGCAGTATTGGATGAAGAAAATTTTGACGGCAATGCAGAGGTTAGCGTAACTTTTGTAGATAACGAAAAGATTCACGAGCTTAACCTAAAGCACAGAAATATAGACAGAGAGACAGATGTACTTTCTTTCCCTCTCGGTGAGAACGGCGTCTATGATGTTGATCTCGATACCGGTGCAAAGCTCCTTGGCGATATTGTAATCAGTATCCCAAAGGCTATGGAGCAGGCAGAGGAATATAATCACTCATTACAAAGAGAAATAGGCTTTTTGACCGTTCACTCAATGCTTCACTTGTTGGGCTATGACCATGTTGACGGTGGCTTGCAACAGGTACATATGAGAGAAAAGGAAGAAACGGTACTTACCAAACTCGGACTTAAGAGAGATAACAGCTATTATATGGGAGACGCTTAATGACTAAAACCGCATTTATCGCTATAGTCGGATGCCCCAATGTGGGTAAATCCTCAATACTTAATAAAATGCTCGGACAAAAAATCGCTATAGTTTCGTCTAAACCGCAGACCACCCGCACGAAGATTATGGGTGTTTTGACCGAGGGCGAAATACAGCTGGTTTTTACCGATACCCCCGGCTACCATAAGCCTCATAACAAATTGGGTGAAAAGATGAATCAGGCTGTCGGTGACTCCATATGCGGAGTTGATGCCTGCCTGTTCGTTACCGAGGCTAAGGGTGAAATAAAAAAGGGCGAGCACGAGCTACTTGAAAAATTCAAAAAAATGAAGATGCCCGTTATCCTCGCAATAAACAAAATTGATATGCTTTCCGATAAGGAGGAGCTTCTCCAAAGAATAGTACAGCTTAATTCACTTTATGACTTTGAGGCGATAGTACCCGTATGTGCCGCTACAGGCGAGCACATTGACGAGCTTATAGACGAGATGAAAAAGCTGTCATTTGAGTCGCCCCATTATTTTCCTGATGATACTCTCACCGACCAGCCCGAGAGGGTTCTTGCTGCAGAAATAATCAGAGAAAAAATTCTTCGCCTTATGGACAAAGAGGTACCGCACGGTATAGCTGTGTCTATCGAAAAAATGCGTGAGCGTGACAATGCTCCGATTATGGATATAGAGGCAACGATTTACTGCGAGCGAGAAACTCATAAGGGTATGGTAATCGGCAAAAAGGGAGCCATGCTTAAAAAAATATCCACCTTTGCCCGCCAGGATTTAGAAAAATTCTTTGGCATAAAGGTCAATTTGCAAACCTGGGTTAAGGTGAAAGAAGATTGGCGCAATCGTGAAGGACTCATCCATAACTTCGGCTTGGATTAAATTGGCACAAATCTTATTATCTCCATAGGATAAAATATAACTGTGGAGGCGATATTATGGATTTGTGGCAGCAGTTTTGTTCTTCAGGCAAGATTGACGACTATTTGCAATATAAGAAACAAAATGAATTTCAAATTAATGGTGTAAACAATGCAGACCAAAACCAAAGGCTTGATAATACGAGAACAAACGATAGGGGAGAGTGACAAACTTGTCACCCTCCTTACTGCTGATTTTGGCTTAGTAAAAGCATTTGTGCGTCGTGCAAAGGCAATCAAGAGCAATAACGGCTCATCTACATCTCTGTTTGCCTACAGTGAGTTTACGCTCTATAGAGGCAAGGATGCTTTTGTAATAGACAACGCTGTTCCCATTGAGGTCTTTTTTGATTTAAGGACAGATATAGAACGGCTCGCACTTGCACAATATTTTGCACAGATTACATATTTCCTTGCTGCCGAGGAGCAGCCTGCCCCTGAGATGCTCCGTTTGTTGCTGAATGCACTTCACCTTTTGTGCACCGGCAAAAAGAATCCAAAACTGATTAAAGCAGTCGTTGAGCTTAGGTTAATGTCCTTAGCCGGATTTATGCCTAATCTTTTGGCTTGCTACAGATGCGGTACCTATGAAAGCGAAACCATGTCGTTTGATGTGGAGGAGGCTTGTATCTATTGCAAAGACTGCTATCGCAACAATGCTATAGTTGTACCTATGTCAGTGATTTCTGCCATGAGATATATTTGCCTTGTCGATATTCAAAAGGTGTTTTCTTTTTCTTTAGCAGACGAAAATTTGGACTTGTTGTCTGCCGTTTGCGAAAAATATTTGCTGTCCAGAATAGATGGTAAACTTACGACACTTGATTTTTATAAAGGATTATTTGGATGAACAAACACTACGAAACTTTAGAGCTCAATAAAATTCTTGACCTTCTTAAGAATGAGACAACCTGTGATGATGCCGCAGAACTCGCTACGGAAATAAAACCGTCTTCGGATTTTATTACTGTATGCAATTTGCTCAAGCAGACAGAGGATGCTTTTTCTCTGCTTGCTCGTTTTGGCGGACCGTCCTTCACTGGTTTAAAGAATGTGAACAACGCTCTCGCCAGAGCAGCGGCAGGCGGAGCTTTGAATCAAAGGGAACTGTTGACAATCGGCTGTACTCTCCGTTCTATCCGCACTGTGTACGAATGGCGAAATCATTGCAGCGGCGTTAATACATCTCTTGATTATCTTTTTGAGTCAATAACAGTAAACAAGTATCTTGAAGATAAGATTTTTTCCTGCATTATCAGCGAAGACGAAATTTCTGACAAAGCCTCTGAACTTTTGTCTGAGATAAGAAGAAAAATAAAGGCTAAGTCATCTTCTGTCCGTGAAAAATTGGACGAAATGATACATTCTGCTCATTATACAAAATTTTTACAGGAGGCTATTGTCACTCAGCGTAATGGCAGATTTGTCGTTCCGGTAAAGAGTGAATGCAGAGCCAATGTCCCGGGACTTGTCCACGATACTTCCTCCAGCGGTGCAACAGTATTCATCGAACCAGTCAGCGTAGTTGATGCCAACAATGATATCAAGATGTTGCAGGGCAAGGAGCGAGATGAAATAAATCGTATTCTCTTTGAGTTGTCTGTAGAAGCAGGCAATTTTGCAGAGTCAATTAAGAGCAGCTACGAGGCTTGTGTTCAGCTTAATCTTATTTTTGCAAAAGCACACCTTGCATATAAGATGAAAGCCGCAAAGCCGATTGTAAATACCGACGGCGTGATTGATTTGAAGAAAGCGAGACATCCGCTTATTGACAAAAACAGAGTCGTTCCCATAGACATTTCCTTAGGCGGCGATTTTGATACGCTTGTTATTACCGGACCCAATACCGGCGGAAAGACTGTTTCTATCAAAACAATCGGCTTGCTGACACTTATGACTATGTGCGGACTTCTCATACCTGTGAGCGAAAGCTCAAAGATTTCTATTTTCGATAAGGTGCTTGTGGATATAGGTGACGAGCAAAGTATCGCCCAAAATCTTTCTACCTTCTCATCCCATATGGTCAATACTATTGATATTATGTCCAAAGCCGACGAAAATACTTTAGTCCTTATTGACGAGCTGGGTGCAGGTACGGATCCTGTTGAGGGCGCCGCACTTGCCGTATCTATCATTGAGTTTTTACGAAAAAAAGGTGCAAAAATTGCAGCAACCACTCATTATGCCGAACTGAAGGCATATGCCCTCGACACAGACGGGGTAACTAACGGATGCTGTGAGTTTGATGTGGACACACTCAGTCCTACATACAGACTGCTTATAGGTGTTCCGGGCCGTTCAAACGCCTTTGCTATTTCCCAAAAATTAGGTATGGACAGTTCCGTTGTGGAACACGCCAAGAGTTTGGTTAATTCAGGCAACCGAGATTTTGAGGCAGTTCTCGAAAAACTCGAAGAAACTCGTCTTGAGTTAGAAGAAGAACGCAAACAGGCTGAGCTTGCCACTCAGCGTGCCAAAAAGATGGAATCAAAGGCACAGTCCGAAAAGGACAAAATTAAGGTTCTTACAGACAACGAGATGGAAAAAGCTAAGCGAAATGCCGAAAAGCTTATTGAGCAGGCAAAACGACAGTCATCGGATTTTCTGCTTCAGCTTGAAAAACTAAAAAAAGAACAAACTGCAACAAATGCTACCGAAATTGCTCGAAAGACTCGCCGTGTTATCAAATCTCAACTGGGTGAAATGGATGATTTGGTTAATCCACGTGAACTTGCGGAAAATTGGGACTATGATTATAAGCTCCCCAGAGAGCCAAAAATAGGCGACTCCGTAATTATAAAAGGACTCGGCGAGGGCGAAATTGTCGATATAAAGAATGACCAAATTTTTGTAAAAGCAGGATTGATAAAAACGAGAGTAAAACTTTCCGATATTATGCTCACCGAAAAAAAGAAGAAAAAAGTCCCCACCGGCAAGAGCTTGTACCGCACCACCTCTCGTGCAGATGCCGATGTAAAGACTGAGCTTGATCTGCGGGGACAAACTGTTGATGAGGCCATCGGAAATCTTGGTTTGTTTATCGATAAGTGCGTGCTTAACGGTATGAGCGAAGTTCGTATTATTCACGGAAAGGGTACAGGTGTTCTGCGAGCTGCCGTTACAGATGAGCTTAAACATCATCCTAATATTGCAGAATTTCGCCTCGGAAAATACGGCGAGGGTGGGGATGGCGTTACTATCGCAAAATTAAAATAATTTGTTGAATTTTTCACTTGACAAGGCAGTTCCTATTTAGTATAATGCTTACTGTTGTAAAGATAAAATGCTTTACAAAGGAATTTGCTTTACAGGGAGGGAGAGTCAGTGGCAAAGAATTTAGAAATTTCATATTTGCTTGATTTTTATGGCGAAATGCTCACAAAAAAACAGCATGATTTCTTAATTTATTACTACGATGATGACCTTTCTCTTTCAGAAATAGCAGAGAACGAAGGTATCACCCGACAGGGTGTTCGTGATTCCATAAAGAGAGCTGAGCAGCAGCTCTATGATATGGAAGAAAAACTCGGACTTGCCGCCAAGTTCGGCGAGCTAAAAAAGAATCTCGGCGAAATTATTGATTGTGCCGATAAGATTTATGAGTATAATTTGGACCACAGCTTGTCCAGAGAAATAAATGATAATATCACTAAGATAAAATCTATTGCAGAATTTCTCAGTGAATAGGGAGTGATTGCTTGGCATTCGAAGGACTCAGCGACCGCCTCGAAAACTCATTCAAAAAATTGCGTGCCAAGGGTAAACTCACCGAGGCAGATGTAAAAGAAGCAATGAGAGAAGTTCGTCTTGCTTTGCTTGAGGCAGACGTAAACTATAAGGTTGCAAAAGAATTTACAAAAAAAGTGACAGACCGTGCTATAGGTGCAGATGTAATGGAGTCTCTTACTCCCGGTCAAATGGTCATCAAAATAGTAAACGAAGAGCTTACCGAACTTATGGGAGGCAATGAGGCAAGACTTGCTATCGCCAATCATCCACCCACAATAGTTATGATGTGCGGTCTTCAGGGTAGCGGTAAAACCACCCATTCCGCAAAGCTTGCTCTAAAGTTAAAGAAAGAGGGGCACAGACCTCTTCTTGTTGCCTGTGACGTTTATCGTCCGGCAGCTATAAAACAGCTTCAAGTTGTCGGCTCACAGGTCGGCGCAGAGGTTTTTGAGATGGGAACAGAAAATCCTGTAACTATCGCTCAAGAAGCCGTTAAGTATGCAAAGGATCACGGCAATGACTATGTGATTCTGGATACAGCCGGCAGACTTCATGTTGACGAAGCACTTATGGCAGAGCTTACTGAGATTCGTGCTACTGTCCACCCGCACGAAATCCTTTTGGTTATTGATGCAATGACCGGTCAGGATGCCGTTAATGTAGCCAAGAGCTTTAACGAAACTCTCGGTATCGACGGTGTTATTCTTACTAAGCTCGACGGTGATACTCGTGGCGGTGCTGCATTGTCAGTCAGAGCCGTTACAGGCAAACCGATAAAATTTGTCGGCACCGGTGAAAAGCTCGACAATCTTGAGACTTTCCACCCCAGCCGTATGGCATCTCGTATTCTCGGTATGGGCGATGTCCTTTCATTTATCGAAAAGGCTGAACTTGCCCTCGACGAAAAGAAAGCCGCACAGCTCGAAAAGAAGCTTGCTAAGAACAAATTTGATCTTAATGACCTTCTTGACCAGTTCGACCAGATAGAGCGTATGGGCTCGCTGAAAGATACCATCAAGATGATTCCCGGTATCGGAAAGCAAATTAAGGACGAGGATATAGACGATAAGGCATTTGACAAATTCAGGGCGGTTATTTACTCTATGACTATTGAGGAGCGTACCCATACCGAGATAATCAATCCGTCTCGTAAGCGTCGTATTGCCGCAGGCTGCGGAAAGCAGGTAGAAGATGTAAACAAGCTTTTGTCTCAGTTTAAGCAGATGCAAAAGATGGTAAAGCAGTTCGGCGGAAACAAGGGCCCAAAAATGAGCAAAAAGATGCGCCGTATGATGCAACAGCATCCCGAAATGGCAGAAAAAATGATGGGACAAAAGGGAAATAATCCCTTTGGATTTTAGTTAATACCCAATATTTATATTGGTAATTATATTTTAATTTTACTATATTTACTTGGAGGTAAGAAAAATGGCAGTAAAAATCAGACTTCGCAGAATGGGCGCTAAGAAAGCTCCTTATTATCGTGTAGTTGTAGCAGACTCAAGATACCCTCGTGATGGTCGTTTCATCGAAGAAATCGGCACTTATAACACAATGGTAGACCCTGCTGAAGTAAAAATCGATGCAGAAAAAGCAAAGAAATGGATCTCAAACGGCGCACAGCCTACTGACACAGTAAAGGCTATTCTCAAAAAAGAAGGCATCCTTTAATCCGAACTTTATTGAGGATATACTTAGGAGGTGTTTTCTTTGGAGGAATTATTGATATCCATTACTAAAGGATTGGTAGACAATCCTGATGAAGTTTCAGTTGATGTTAATGAGCCTAACGAAGAAGGCGTCATTGTTTATCATTTGCACGTTGCAGACAGCGATATGGGCAGAGTTATCGGCAAGCAGGGCAGAATTGCAAAAGCAATCAGAGTCGTTATGCGTGCCGCAGCTACCCGAAATGATGAAAAAATATCAGTTGAGATTGACTAATCAGCCAAAAACTCCACACCATAAATGTGGAGTTTTTTGTTTGTTAGGGAGATAAGTATGAAAAAATTTTTGAGCTTTGCTATTACACTTGTTATAGTTGTCACTTCTGTTTTTGTTGTGCCGTCCGATGCCTTTGCAGGTGGATTGTCGGTCAGCTGTGGCACTAAGATTTACGCAGACTGTACCACAAAAATGAAAATCAAATCTTCGGGGAAAAAGATTTCTGCCGAAAAGTGTAGTTTTTCTGTTTCAGACAAAAAGATTCTTTCGGTTTCAAAATCGGGAACCGTCAGTGCGAAAAAAGCAGGCTCAGCCACTGTTACCGTAAAGCTAAAGAAAAATTCAAAAAAGAAAAAGAGTGTAAAAATTACCGTTTATAAGAATTATATTACTACTCCTTCCACTGACATTCCTTTTGCAAAGGGTTGCAAAAATAATTTAGTAATCTACTATAAGGGCAAAAGGGCAGGCGGAGGTACTGTTTCTTTTTCTTCGGATGATAAAAACATTGCTTCTGTTTCTTCTTCAGGTTCACTTTCTGCTAAGAAAAAAGGCTCTTGCTATATTACCGTAAAATTGAAAAGCAATTCAAAAATGTACAGGAAAATTAAAATAACTGTATATGACAGTAAGAAGTTTTATATCAATCCAAATACAGCACCACTTAACGGAAAATTCCTAAACTTCAGTACCTATAATTCAAAAAATGCAGTTCATTATACTATCAGGTCATTTTTGGAATATTTTGAAAATGTAAAAGGCGGTACATTAGTGTTCAAAAAGGGAACATATCCCATCTGCAACGCCCTTTATGTTCCCAGCAATACTACTATTCAACTCAGTGATGGCACGATACTCCAAAAGACAGACAAAACAGGATGTTCCAATGAACCGGCAGGCTCTATGTTTATTCTTTGCAATCCTACAGTTTCATCAAAGAATGGTGCAATCAAAGGTTATAACGGTACCCACGATGTAAAATTTGTAGGCAGCGGTAAAGTAAGAATTGATATGA
The DNA here is from genome assembly GCA_900548085.1 of uncultured Oscillospiraceae bacterium. Lineage (GTDB taxonomy): Bacteria > Bacillota > Clostridia > Oscillospirales > Acutalibacteraceae > Eubacterium_R. The sequence goes on from URJF01000013.1 coordinate 9,407, forward strand.
AATCTTCTCCGAAAAAGAGTATTGGCGTGTCCCTTGTCATTGCTCATTGCAAAAATGTGTCCGTCAGCGGAATACAGTTTTCTGATTTAAAATTTGGCCATTTTGCCGAAATTGACGCATCTAAGAATGTCTCATTCAGAAATTGCAAATTTTCTAATCAAATCCAGGACAGCTACAGTGCGTCTACCGAGGCAATAAATATCGATACACCCGACAAAGTGACCGGTGGCTTTCATCAAGAGTGGTCATCATACGACAAGACGCCTAATTCATATATTACTTTCTCCGACTGTACCTTTAGCAATGTTCAGCGTGCAATAGGTACTCACCAGTACAGTCAGAATAAGTATCACAACAATATTACAATCAGTAATTGCACCTTTAAGAATTGTTACAACGGCGCCCTCGGCGTTATGAATTGGAAAAACTCAACTATAACAAACAACTTATTCGACGGAGTAGGCAAGGACACAAAGGGTAATATCACCAACAAAAATTATGTTACTCATGTCAGAGGAATTTTTGTCACCGGCAGTTCTGATATTAAAATTTCCGACAATGTATTCAAAAACACATATGAGTGTATGAGATTTTTCCCTTGCGAAAATAAGGGATATGATATAACCTATAATCGCATAACCGATAAAGAGTATCAGTCTTATGCGAAAAATAATTATTATTCCGGAAAAAATGTTGATGAACCTTATGTAAAAATATATAATGGAACAAGTAACGGCGGATCCTCTGACTTCGCCGGAAAATATATGCTTACGAGGAAATAATTTATGAAGCAGTATTTAGAGTTAGGAAAAGTGAACAACACCCACGGCCTCCGTGGTGAAGTGAAATGTACACTGTGGTGTGACGATATATCTTATGTAAAGCAGCTCAAGTATGTATATCTCGATGATGAGGGCAGGGAAAGGCTTACGCTTCTTTCTGCCCGCCCACAAAAGAATATAGGCATACTTAAATTCGCAGAGATAACGGATATAGATTCTGCCGAAAAACTAAAAAACAAAATGCTCTATTGCAACAGAGATGATGCAGAGATAGATGATGACGCATTCTACATAGCAGATGTTATCGGTTGTACCGTGGTTGACAAAAACGACGGCCACGAGTACGGCAAGGTGGTTGATGTCACTAATTACGGCTCCTGCGATATATATGATACTCTTGTAAACGGCAATCATATTCTCATTCCTGCCATTCCCGATATTATTGATACTGTAGATACAGCAAAAGGCATTATCACTATTGTACCGATGAAAGGATTATTTGATGAGAATTGAAATTATGACACTGTTTTGCGATATGTGCAACAGCGTGTTAGGTGAAAGTATTATAGGCAGAGCCAGAGCGACAGGGAAGGTAGAGATTAACTGCCGTGACATAAGAGATTATACCGAGGACAAGCATCGCAGGGTGGACGATAAGCCTTATGGCGGAGGAATGGGTATGATTATGCAAGCGCAGCCTATTTTCGATTGCTACCGGTCCCTTTGTGACGAAACAGGCACAAGGCCTCATTTGCTTTATATGACGCCGCAGGGCAAAACTCTTACCCAAGATAGAGTAAAGGAACTCGCAAAGCTCGACAATATCGCAATCCTTTGCGGTCATTATGAGGGCATAGATGAGAGAGTTATTGAGGAACTTCGACCGGAAGAAATCTCTGTAGGCGACTATGTACTTACAGGCGGCGAATTACCGGCTTTGATAGTGGCAGACAGCATTTCTCGTATGCTGCCGGGTGTACTGTCGGATGATGAATGTTTTGAGGAAGAAAGCCATTTCAGCGGTCTTTTGGAGTATCCGCAGTATACCCATCCGGCTGTGTGGCGTGACAGAGAAGTGCCCGATGTCCTGCTCAGCGGACACCATGCAAATGTTGACAAATGGCGTCGTCGCCAATCGCTCATTCGCACTCGTGAGCGTCGTCCCGATATGTTTGAAAAATACGAATTGTCAAAGGATGACAAAAAAATACTATCTTCGTCCGAAGAATAAAAAACTTGTCAAATTGCACAAATAACCGGTTGGGTTTTTGTAAATAATTTATTAGTCATACGAAGTTTTGAAAAGTTCGTTGACCTTTTCAAAATTAGTGATATAATAACATAAGTAATGAAAATACTGTAAGTGTGTATTTCGTTTTAATGAGAGGTATTAGATATGTTTGTAAAAGATGTTACTGTAGAAAATCAGGTAGGACTTCATGCTCGTCCTGCAACATTTTTTATCCAAAAAGCTAATGAATTTAAGTCATCCATTTGGGTAGAAAAGGAAGAAAGAAGAGTTAATGCAAAATCTTTGCTCGGTGTTCTTTCACTCGGCATTATGGGCGGAACAAGCATTCGCATCATCGCTGATGGCTCCGACGAAGAAGAGGCTGTAGAAGGTCTTGTTGCTTTGGTTAGAAGTGGCTTTAACGAATAATTCAGCATCACCCTACCGTAGGCTTTGCCTACGGTTTTTTTGTTTTCTCATTTGATGTCCGAAAAAGCGTATTGCATTTGCTATATAATACAAAAAAATTAAAGAATAGGTGGATAATATGAATATTACAAATGCAAATTCAGAAATTATTTTGTGCTCCGAGTATATCAGTGAGCTTGAGAACGCTAAAAATATTGAAAAGCAAAATTCTTTAGTAAAATCAGGCATTAAGGAATTTGACGACACATTATTTTTTGAACGAAAAAAAGTTACATTTTTGATTTATGACGACACTTATCGTAACATAGCAGATGATTTTAATAATTTATCTGATAAAATTGCTTTTGGCTGTGCTGTAGCAGGAACAAAAATCCTTACTGTTACTGATAGTCTCTCACTAACAATGCTCCAATATAAGCAATGTGAGGAGTATGCCGACGGCGATTATGTCGAAAATTTGATAAATACTTTGCCTCTGTATATGATAAAAATCAGTGACGAACAATTTGCTGAGACTTTGTTTTTGCAAAAAGATAAAATAAAAGAATTAGAAATTGAAATGTTATATTTGCCGCACATAGAGTGTTATCTTAAATGTTTTTCTTTCGATAAGCAAAAAGAATTGTTGTCAGCACTTTCATCATTTGCCCGAGATATGAATATTTCAATATTTATTACAATGACCGATTATTCCAATTGGATCACTTGTGATAACGATGCTATATTCTATAATGTACAAAGAGTCAGATATGATAATGTTCAAAAATTATGGCAGATGATAAAATCTTTGATGTCTATTCTTTAGCCTCAACATACGGCGAACCTATGCGCTTAGAAAGCCTTACCTCCACCCATATCGACCCTCTTATTTATACCGTAGAGAGTGCAAACGGATTTAATTCTTTTACAAACATAAATACCGAGGCAATATAAAAAGGAGCATCATTTGATGCTCCTTTTTTGCTCTGAATTTGTACTTATTATTGCTGGTCTTTCTTTTGAGCGTTTGAGATGCCCTGACGGATGCGGCGTACATCGGTCAATGCCTTGTACAGTGCGTCGTCAATAGAAAGAAGAGTGTCATCTGCATAGTTGTTTACGGCAGAGAGCATTTCTCTCGATTTGTTCTGCGCAGAGGTAACATATTCGTTAGCCTGTGCAGTAGCGTTGTTTCTGAGCTCTGCTGCTTCGTTTTGAGCGTCAGTCAAAAGCTGTTTGCCTTCTTCTGCTGCTTTTGCACGGATTTCGGCAGCCTCAGCCTGTGCTGTCTTTGTTATTTCGTCACGAGCAACAAGGTCTCTTGCCTCAGCCTGTGCTTTCTTGATGATTTCGGCAGCTTCTTTCTTTGCTTCCTCAAGGATAGAATTTCTTGAGTCAACAATAGCCTTAGCCTGCTTTGTTTCCTGTGGAGTGTTAAGTCTGATATCCTCAATAATAGTCTTAATTTTGTCTACATCTACAGCACACTTTTTAGAAAGGGGAATGCTTGTAGCATCGTCCAAAACATCTTCGAGGTCCTCAAGTAAAATATCTGTATTAGTCATATTATGCGTCTCCTTTACACCTTTTATAAATATCATCTGCAATAGCTGCAGGAACAAATGCGTTTATGTCTCCGCCGAGTGAACATACCTCTTTTACCATACTGCTGCTGAGATACATATTCTTTCCTTCCGTTGTGAGGAAAACTGTCTCAACATCAGGGTTAAGAGACCTGTTTGTGAGTGCCTGCTGAAACTCATATTCAAAGTCAGACATAGCTCTCAAACCTTTTACTATAGCGATGGCGCCGTGTTCTTTTGCATAGTCCACGAGCAGTCCGTCGTATGTATCGATTTCTACATTATCAAAGTCAATGCTTCTTTTTAGTAAATCGATTCTTTCTTCTATGGAGAACATTGAGTTTTTCTTCGATTTATTACTCATTACGAGCACAATGACTTTGTCAAAAATACCGGTAGCCCTTGCTATAATATCAATGTGACCTAATGTAACCGGGTCAAAGCTACCGGGACAAATAGCTGTTTTCATATTATTCTGCACAGTCCCTTCTGTAGTAGGTGATTTTTGTCTTTCCGTATTTTTTTTGTTTGGAAATTGACCATTCGCCTACTGTGCTCGGAACATCCTCATCCTTTGCCGTTTCGCAAATTATCACGCCTGTAGCGCTCATTTTATCTGTCAGCGGCGGCAAGCATTGTTCTATCAGTCCGGAGTTATACGGTGGGTCTAAGAATGCAATATCAAATGTGTTGTGCCTCTGCAAAAATGTACGGGCATCGGACATAACACAAAGTGCAGTGTCGTCCATCTTACATCTCTTAATATTTTCTTCCACTATCTTGTATGCGGACTTGTTACATTCAACAAATGTGCAAAATCTCGCACCTCTCGACAGTGCCTCTATTCCTAACTGACCGCAGCCTGCGAACAAATCGAGTACTCTGCTGTCCTCTATTTCAAATTGGATTGAGCTGAACAAGGCTTCTTTTGTGCTCTGCGTGGTGGGTCGTGTAATGTACTCGCCCTCAAGAGTAGCCAACTTGCGTCCTCTCGCAGTTCCTGTTATTACTTTCATAAAAATAATCCTTTTGCTCAGATTGATACTTTTCCAATCTAATTTATAATATTATACTAATAGATTATTATTAAGTCAAGAATAAATCGGAAATTTTACTTTTTGTAATAATATTCTACTATATCTTGTGCATTCTTTTTTGTTATAGACTGTATCTGCTGCAGCTCCTCTGCAGACGCATTTTTTATTGCCGATATAGTCTTAAAATGCTTCAGCAAAGCCTTTGCCTTTTTTTTGCCTATTCCGTCTATATTTGTCAAACTTGAGGAGAATGACGATTTTTGGTGCTTCTTGTGGTGATAGGTTATTGCAAAGCGGTGAACCTCCTCTTGAATGGTTGATACAAGAGTAAATGATGCTCTGTGTGAGTTGATTTCTATTTCACCGCCGTCATAGGCTATTGCTCTTGTCCTGTGCTTTGTATCCTTCACCATACCGAATACGGGCACATTTATTTTCATCTGCCTTATTACAGGCAGAACTGCGTTGACCTGAGGCTGACCGCCGTCAAGCAGTATTAAATCCGGTAATTGCTTGAATGTGCTTGTTTCGCCATCCTCATAGTAATGTTTGAATCGTCTTGTGAGCACCTCGTTCATTGAGCCCACATCGTTTTGACCGTCAAATCCTTTGATTGCGAAACGCTTGTAGGCACTTTTCATAGGTCTGCCATTGTGAAATACTACCATACCGGCTACATTGTCTGCACCAAAGGTGTGAGATATATCATAGGATTCGATGTATTCAGGCGGTTTTGGCAATCCCAACAGTTCACCCAATTCTTCCAGAGCGGCAAGTTCCTTGCCTAATCTGCCTTGCAGCTGTGCCAAATGCTCGTTTGCATTTTTTGTGCACAGATTTACTATTGCCAAATGTTCACCTTTTTGCGGATGCAATATTTCTACCTTTTTTTCACGCTTAGACTCGAGCCACTCTTTCAGCAGTTCCTCGTCCTCAATTTCTCCGTCCACCGCTATCCTCGACGGAATATAATCCCTCATAGAATAGTAACGCTCAATCAGCTCAAATCGTGCATTACTGAGATTGTCTACGCTGTCTATTATCCAGTGTTCACTGTCGGTGAGCTTTCCGTTTTTGAATCTGATAACCTCAAAGCAGGCTTTCTTTTGAGTGTTTACCAAAGCGAATACATCTTCCTCCGGCACATTGATTGATACAACTTTTTGCTTTTCTTCGAGATTTCGTATCGCTCTGATTCTGTCACGCATTTTTGCCGCTTTTTCAAATTCAAGATTATCAGAATATTCTGACATCTTTTCTTCCATTTCCTTTATGGCATTTGCACCGCCGCATTTCAGAAAAGATATTGCATCTTTAACATTAGCCACATATTCCTCTCCGGTTATTTTTCCGGCACAGGGAGCTGAGCAGAGTCCCATAAAGCCGTTCAGACATGGGCGAGACTTGCCGTAGTCTCTCGGGAATTTTTTGTTGCAGCGTGGCAGTTTGAATATTTTAAGCGTCTCCTCCACTGCATTTTTTACGGAGAAGTTAGATACAAACGGTCCGATATATGTCGAACCGTCATCTGCCATTTGTTTACATTCCGATATTCTCGGAAATTCCTCTTTTGTTATCTTAATATAGTTGTATCCCTTGTCGTCCTTTAACAAGATATTATACTTAGGTTGATGCTGCTTTATCAGCGAACATTCCAGCACAAGAGCCTCAAACTCCGTGTCACAGAGTATATACTCAAAATCGTCTACGTGTTCAACCATCCGTATTACCTTGAGCGAATGATTGGTATGTGAGCCAAAATATGACGATACTCTGTTTTTTAATGCCTTTGCCTTGCCGATATATATGATATGCTTGTCCTTGTCCAACATTTTATAAACGCCTGGATTAAGCGGCAAAGCCATTGCTTTTTTTCTCAGTTCTTTTTCTGTCATTTTGCTATATCCTGTATTTCAGTATGTCACAGTTCTTTATGCCGAATTTAGAATATTCCTCGTTGGTCATATCGCAGAAGTATGAGTTGATTACTCTCGATATACCGTTGTGGGCTACCAAAAGATATGTTTTGTCATCTTTCTTAATATCATCCAAAAGATTGTATATCCTTTGTGCAAGCCTCAGCATAGATTCGCCGCCGTCGTAAGAGGTAACAAATTGCATTTTGTCATAATAAAATTCCTTGCCGTCTCTTGCAGTGCCCTCCCATTTGCCGAAAGCCTGCTCTTTCAGCCTCGGTTCCTCTTTGCAGGGAATACCTGTAATTTCGGAAATGTGCTTCGCAGTATTAGCTGCACGGAGCAGGGGAGAGTATAGTATCAAATCTATGCCTAAATCTTCTTCTTTTATTTTGTTGCCTAAATCTATAGCCTGGCGGTGACCTTTTTCGGTCAGGTCTATGTCAGTGATTCCGCATATTTTGTTTTCTACATTCCAAAATGTTTCGCCATGTCTCGTGAAATATAGGTTTTTCATTATTTTTGTATATATACCTTTCTGCATTTGCGTGTCTTTATGGATGATGAGCCGTCACAGTAATTTCCGCATATATTCAGTCCGTCCACCAGATAAGCGGTAACCGCTCTGTCTCTGCATACATTGAAGTAGTTTCCGTAGATAGAAATATTTTTGTGCACCGGTTTTCTTGCTACACCAAGCATATACGGTTTAATAAGCACACCGGAGCACTCTCTCTGATTCATCTTAGGCACATCTTGCATAACGAATGTGTTTGAGTATATCTCTACATCTCTGACCGGTCCGCTTTCGTACCACAGGTATGCGTCATTAGAGATGAATATATGTGCCATGGAGCAGTTTGAAAACTTGTTGTTGTGGATTCTTACCTTGCCCGATGAGGTGCACAGTACGCCTCTTGTGGGTATTGCCTCGAATGTGCAATCGCTGATTTCTACATCGGGGCAGTATGTCTTGTTTTCTACCACTATATTTGGTTGTTTCATATATTTACATTCAATATCATCAGGCAGCTTTTCTTCAAATGTAACCTTAGCCGTTTTGTTTTCTATATCGTCCTCGCACTTTTTGACTGTCAACAGACCGCCGTCCTCTTGGAGATTGCTTCTGTAGTAAAGCTGTGCCTTGTCGCCGGGATTAAATGCAATGTGTCCGCCTTGTTGATGATGAATGAACTCAAACACAGCGGTATGTTCGTCAATCTTTTCTTTGAATCTTATGAAAGAGCCGTGAATGTTTATTGCATCGTCATGTGCGTGCTCAAAATGGCAGTTTGTTATGCTTACCTTGCCTTTGCAGCCGCATACATGAATCAAGTCCGCAAATGCAGATACAACTCTGTCGCCGTATGCGCTGAAGTTTACATTATCAAAGCTGACGTTTTCGCTCATCTGCGACAGCCAACCAAACCCCGGCAGGTAGTGTACATTGATATTTTCTGCACTCACATTACTACTTTCGTTAACAAGTACACCGCAGGTGTGACGATTTTTGTTTTGTGAAAATGTATATACATCTCCAACCTTGAATTTCTTTTTACTTTTGTAGGTGATTTCTACTTCGTTTTCGGACAGCCTTTTTATCGACTTAACTCCTTTAAACGGTCCCCAAGAATGTCTTGTTCTGTATACTTCTTTTCCACTGTGCAGAACTCCGTTGTACGAGTTTTCATCGTTCTTGAATTCCCAGTAGTTCTTTTTTGTAAACGGACTTTGCTCAAAGAAAGTAATATCCTTTCCGTCAGTGTACCAGGTTTGCGTTTCGGGCATAATGAATTTAACCTTTTTGCCCTTTTTTTCTGCTACTTTCATTTCTGCATTTGATGGGCATTGGTATCTGATGCTGAAATTTTTGAGCTTAACATTATTACATCCCAAAATTGCGAGTGCACACATATCTCCGTGGAACAAAAGAGTAGCTCCGTTGCCGTCTATCGTAATGTTATTTTTGTTTTCTAAAAGGACGCCAAAATATTTTGTGGGATTCTTAAAAGAATCTGTGTTGGTCATATGTATTATTTTAGATTGGCAAAAATCCCTGTGGATATTGTACTCTTTGTTTTCGAGAACAAGCGTGTCACCGTCGTTCAGGTCATTTATTGCCTCTTTCATTGCTACAGCAAAGTTATTCGGTGTTCCGTATTTGTCGACATATATGTTCATATTAGCTCTCCTTTTGTTGTTCATACAGATGTATACTAATAATAACAATTTAATTAAAATAAATCAAGTCTATTGACTAATTAGGACAGTTATTGTATATTTTGTATATGTGATGTTTATTCACGGATAATGGGGGGATATCGTATATGACATGGCAGGAAATATATAAATCAAAGCTTACCACTGTAGAAGAAGCTATCAAGCTTATTCATAACGGAGATAAGGTAGTTACGGGTTTCGGTTGCGGCGAACCTTACGGTATTGAGCGTGCTCTCGAGGCTCATTACCTTGAATATAAGAATATAGAATTGATAAATATGCTTACTCTCGGTTCGTCACCGTGGACTGATCCTAAGATGAAAGGACATATTAAACTTAATACCTTGTTTGCATCTCAGTCCAACAGAGAGGCTATAGCCAATGGTGATTCAGAATTTACTACCTCTCATTTTTATGAGATACCTGAAGTTATACAAAATTATATTTGTCCTCGTGTGTCAATAGTTATGGTATCACCTCCCGATGAGCACGGCTATGTTTCTTTCGGTACTAACGTGGATTACACTAAGGGTACTACCGACTATTGCGAGGTAGTTATCGCACAGGTAAACAAATATATGCCCCGTACTTTCGGCAAAAGCATTAAACATGTTCGTGATTTTACTTGCTTTGTAGAGTATGATGAGCCTTTGCCGGAGGTTAAGAGCGGCAAGATAAGTGCCGTTGAGATGAAAATAGGCGAATATTGTGCCTCTCTTATTAATGATGG
>URJF01000014.1 GCA_900548085.1 uncultured Oscillospiraceae bacterium
CACAACATCACACAGGTCGGTAGGTCTAAGCCTGTCTGCCAAGGGTTTATTCATCTTTTGCCTCCTTCTTTGAATACGCACAGCCGCAAAAATTCTGTCGGTAGAGATTATACTCCCGACTGAGTTCTATAGAACGCTTGTAGCCCTCTTTCTTTTTAAAATCTGAGGGCAACCATTTTACGCCGTATTTTTCTGCGGTTTCGTACCCAATTTTATTTATTATTTGGCTATCTTTCAGCGGACTGATTGACAAAGTGGTACAAAAATAATCAAAGCCCTCTGCCTTAGCTTTTTCGGCAGCCTTTTCCAATCTCATACGGTAGCATCTAAAGCACCGCTCACCGCCCTCCTGACAGTCCTCGTAGCCTCTCGCTATGTCCAAAAACTCTTTATAATCATAGTCGGACACAACGAGCTTTACTTTATGCTGTGCAGGTAACTCAGCTATCAGTCGAGCTTGCTCAACGGCACGCTTATCGAACTCGGAGCGGGGAGAAATATTAGGATTATAGTACAACACGGTAATATCAAAATATCGTGACAAATATTCGAGCGTATAGCTGGAGCAAGGGGCACAACAGCTGTGCAAAAGCAGTCGTGGCACAGTTCCCTCCGATATGCCGTTTATCAGCTCATCCAACTTTTTTTGGTAGTTAATCTTGTTCATTTTACTTTCCGGTATAATATGCGGAATTTACCTTAGTTCCGTCCAATATAACTTCAAAATGGCAGTGCGGTCCGGTTGAATTGCCGGTAGAGCCCGACTTAGCTATCTGCTGTCCTTTCTTAACCGTCTGGCCGGTGGATACGAGGATAGAAGAATTGTGGGCATAGAGCGTAACTACCTTTCTGCCCTTTTTGTCAGTGCCGTGATAAATCATAACATAGTAGCCGTAGGAATCTGTACGCCTTACAGTCTTAATTACTATACCCTTTTGGGCGGCAACTACCTTGCTGCCGGTAGGACACGGAAAATCGGTTCCTTTATGGACATGAGTTGCACGCTGTTTGCCAAATGGGGATGAAACCCATGTGTGTCCCGGTACAGGATAACCCATAGCGAGTGCACCGTTGGAGCGAACAAACAGAGCGTTATCCTTTGAGGCGGTTGTGGAATATGTGCCTTTTTTGTAGTCGGCTTTGGCTGTGGTAACCTCTGACGGATCTTTTAATCCTTTAATCAAAGCCTCGTTTTCGGCATCGATTTTCTTAATTATTTCTTCGTCCTCGTTCATAAACTCTCCGTACATTTGAGTCTTTTGGGCATACTTTGCCAAAAGTCTGTCGCTCTCTGCTCTGTCCTGAGCGATAACAACCTTTTTGTTTGCAAGGTCCTGCTGTTTTGACTCAACCGATGCTTTTTCGGATTTGTACTGTTTTTGCTTAGAAACAAGGCTGTTGTTCTTTTCGGTCAAATCTTTCTTTTGGCTGTCGAGACCGGTTTGTTTTTGCATAATTTGGTCAATTTCGGAATTGACTTCCTCGAGCAGCTCTGTATCGCTCTTAGACACAGCCTTTATCATCTCATATCTGCTGAGAAATTGTGAAATATCCTTGCTGGTGAGCAGTGCAACCCAAATACTGTCACTGCCGCTGATATACATAGCACGCAGTCGGAGACAATAAGCCTCATATGTAGTATTGAATTTTTCGTTAAGCGAATTATACTCACCGAGATTTTTTTCATGAGACTTAGTTAACTTTTCAAGTTCTGACTTTAGAGTCTTAATTTGCTTGTCGAGAGTAGAAACTTTTTTTTGCTTAGTGGATATTTCCTTATCAAGAACGGAAAGTTCCTCATTCATATAGCCGATTTTTTCATCTAAGGCGTCTATATACTCCTCGGTCTCCTTGGCGGAATCGTTATACTCACTGAGCTTTTTTTCACTGTCTGCAAGGTGCTTTTCTATATCCTTGCGCTGTTCCTCCAGGGACTTTTTTGCCTCGTCTTTTTTTTCGTCGGAGTCCGAAGACACGTTTTTGTCCTCCGTAGAGGTAGTAGATACTGTAGCCGAGGCGGGTGCGCTCTTATCCGAACCGAACGCAACAATACATCCGGAGACAATAACCACTGCGGACAATAATATTGCCAAAAGTTTTTTTATATTTTTATTCATTTCAGTCATATTTTTCGCTTCCATTAACCCATTATTATACAAATAATATTCTATCACAACAGCACTTATAAGTAAAAGGTAAATTATGTTAATTTTTTGTTTTTTTGGTTACAAAATTATTAAAGCCCGACAGCACGATACTGTCGGGCAAAATGTCGATATAAAACTGAAATTACAGATAATTCCAAGGGCTGACACGAGTACCGTTTACTCTGACCTCAAAGTGAACATGAGGACCTGTAGAACGACCGGTGCTGCCGGACCTTGCGATAAGCTGGCCTTTCTTGACATGCTGGCCTACAGAAGCAACAACGCTTGAATTATGGCCATAGAGCGAAACGAGTCCGTTACCGTGGTCAATCATAACAAGATTGCCATAGCCGCCTGCATTCCATCCTGCAAAGATAACCTTACCTGAACCTGCTGCAACAACAGATGTGCCGGTAGGACACGGGAAGTCGAGACCGCCGTGATACTTACCGCTGGAATAGTTAGGATATCCGCCGGAGACGGTATGATACTTTGTAGGATAGCAGAATCTGCCGTTGGAACTTCCACTGCCGTTGGACGAACCGCTCATAGCGTCAGAAACTCTGCCGCCGGGGCGTTTTCCGCTGCCGCCGCTGTATGAACCGGAGCCCTTGCTCGAATTTGCGGCAATGATAGCCTGGATTTGATTCTCTACCCTTTGCATTTCTTCCTTGCTGGAGGAAATGGTCTCCATATACTCTGTCTTTTGGTTAGACAGTTTTTTGATAAGGGCGTTAGCCTCGCTTACTTCGGAGTCAAGTTCTTTCTTAGAAGAAGCAATATTGTTTATATTTGACTGAAGCTCCTGCTTGTCCTTGAGCAAGCTCTGCTTGTTGGCGTTAAGGTCAGCTCTTGTCTTTTCAAGCTTTGCCTTATCCTTTTCGATTTGCTCCATTTTTTTCATAAGAATATCGAGAGCCTTGCTGTCCTTTTGGGATACAGATTTAATCATCTGCGAACGAGTAAGAATGGAGCTGATGTCCGAGCTGGTAAGAAGTACCTCAAGATTGCTCACGGAACCAGAAACATACATAGCACGAAGTCTCTGGCAATATTCATCAAAGAGCTTGTCGAACTCTGCCTGCTTTGAATCAATTTCCTTTTGGATACGGTCAATTTCTGCCTCGGCATCATTTATCTTAGACTGAATAGTGTTGATGCTCGACTGCAAGTCATCCGAATCTTTTTGGAGGACATCAATCTTGTCCTGCATAGCTTCTATTTTTTGCTGAAGTGCAGTAACATAATCCTCTGTTTTATCCTTTTCCTTAGAAAGCTTGTTGATTTTGCTTTGTGCCGAATCAATCTGACTTTGAATCTTTTGCTTTTTTGATTGGAGCTCGCTTTTGGTAGCCGCAGAAGCAGTTCCGTATCCACCGAAAGCGGAGCAAACCACAAACATCAGACTAAGACAAACGGCAATAAATTTTTTAACTCTGTTAAATCGCACTTATCTCACTACCTTCCTTATTAAGATATTTACGCATGGTGATAAACGAACCGCCTGCACCGCTGATAACACCGATAGCTACGAATACTCCCAGCATCGGCCAAGCATATTTTGTAAATGCGAGAGGCACAAGACTAAGCGACTTGAATATTTCTGCGAACTGATTTATCGCCAGCTCGTAGACGCCCCATACAACAAACAGTGACAGTACACCTGCTATTATTCCCAAAATAATACCCTCTACCACAAACGGAAGCCTAACAAATGAGTTTGTAGCACCAACGGATTTCATAATGCTGATTTCCAGGCGGCGGGAATATACGGTGAGTTTGATTGTGTTTGAAATAATAAACAGCGAAATAGCAAACAGAATAACTATAATAGCAATAGCAATAATGCTTATACCACGGCTGATAGTATCAAGTTTTTTAGCCAAATCGGTATTTTGGCGAACAGTATCGATATTATCAAGTCCCTTAATAGCCTTTACTGTAGTGCCGAACTGCTGCAAATCGGTAACAGTTACCTTATAAGCATCCGGGAGAGGAATTGTCTTTGAATTTTCTGTAAAGAACTTTGCCTGAGCATCCTCCATAGTGTCAAGCTGCTCCTGCCAAGCTACCTCTTTAGGCACAAACTCAACTTTTTCGATATTGCTTATCTTTTTGAGCTGCTCACCCATAGCCTTTTCGTCATCGTCACTTGTTCCATCCTTAATGTAGACCATAATAACATTTTCGTCCTCAACCTTTTGGACGAGAGAGTCGATATTGAGGAACATCATTGTGGCAGAACCGATAAGCACAAGACAGCTGAGCAGTACACAAATAGAAGCGACCGACATCATTCTGTTTGCCCAAGTGTTACGAAAGCCCTCTTTGATTAAGTATCTTAAGCTCGATGCGTTCATTACTGCTCACCTCCCTCGGTATTTTCCTCTTCTTCGGAGGCAGAGTCTACTATGTCGCCGAGATTATCAAATACTTCGGCAACGTGCTCTTGTTTTGTATCTTCTTCATAATAGAACATATCGGTAACTTTTTCCGGCTCCTTTGCCTTAAACTTAGCATAAGTCGGGTCAGGTGTATCGGACACAATCTGTCCGTTTTGGATAACAATTACACGACGTTGGAATGAGCGAACGAGGTCGTGCTCATGAGTAACCATAACCACAGTTGTACCGCTGTTGTTAATCTTAGTAAGCAAGTCAACGATTTCATGGCTCATCTCAGGGTCAACATTACCTGTAGGCTCATCGGCTATGATAAGATCAGGATTATTTACCAATGCTCTGGCGAGAGAAACACGCTGCTGCTCACCGCCCGACAACTCATTAGGCATAGAACGAGCCTTTTGAGACAGTCCAACCAGCTGGAGAATATACGGTACTCTCTTTCTGATTTCTTTTTCCTTTGCACCGATAACACGCATTGCAAAAGCTACATTGTCATATACTGACATCTTTGGGATAATTCTGAAATCCTGGAACACAATACCCATTGTTCTTCTGTAATAAGGAACCTGCTTCTTTTTGAGCTTGTCCGAGGAATATCCGTTTACAATTACCTCGCCCTCTGTAGGCTTTTCTTCGTGCATTATCAATTTTAAAAAGGTACTCTTGCCCGCACCCGAAGAACCGACAACGAATACAAATTCGCCGTCCTCTATCTTCAGATTAACTTTTTCAAGGGCGTGTGTACCGTTACTGTCATAAATTTTAGTTACATCTCTAAATTCAATCACGCCATTTTACTCCTATCTTTTTAGAAATGGGACTATTCCACCCGATAATCATATTTATAATATACCAAATCAAATCAAGTTTCAAGTAGTTTAAGTTATTTTTTTGTAAACTTTGTAACAATTTTGTAAACGATATAATAGACTGTAGTTTACTATATTATCATAATTAGTCATTGTAACTCGACTTTTTATCATTGTCACAATGCTGACAACAGCAGATAGAGCATCATAAAATGATTTTTGCTCCGGCTGTAACGGATACAAATCGTCGAAATACACAGATATAAAATGCCGTTACATACAAAAAGGCACAGCCAAGCTGTGCCTTTTCTAATTATTATTACTTTTTCTGTGGGCCATTATAGCCGTTAGCCTCTTGGAAAGCAGCAATCTTGTCGATAACACCGAGAACGACATCAAAACCGTCGCCTACTGTTTCCATCTCGAAACGCTCAGGCATATCACGCCATGTGTGATAATAATAGGTAAGAACCGGATTCTGTGCAGCGAATGTAACTGACTTAACGCCTGCCTTTGTGAGAGGTGTACTGTCACAGCCGCCTACAGGATTATGGATACAACCGTTAGTCTTGCTCTCAATGCCGAGCTCGTTGAATGTATCCTTAAACATCTTTTCCATATCAGTATCGAAACGGCAGAACTGCCAATCATCCTGAATAACAACCTCAAAATACTCTTTGTCGGCTACGGAGTCAATGTTAATGTTCCAAGCATTCTTAGTAAGATCGTCATTCTTGTGCTCCTGTGCAAAGTACATTGAGCCACGAAGGCCTGCTTCCTCAGAGCCGCAGTTAAAGTCTACAATACGGCAATTCTTAGGCATCTTTTCAGGATTCTCTGCAAAGTACTTAGTAATAGCATAGCTGAGACCAATACCGGTAGCATTATCCATAGCGCCACGAGATGCGTTGCGCTCGTGTGGGTCGCCCCACATAATAACAAATGCAGAGCCTACTGCTGTAAGAATAGGCAAGAAGTGCATAGCGAACAGGAAATTGTTGAACGAATTAGATGCGATAAGTGTATCAGCCCACTGTGCGCCTGCCATCTGACCGGTATAAATAACAGTCATAGCGATAGAAGCAAAAATATTAAAGAATACACAAATAGCACCGAAACCTACTTTTCCGTAAGTAGCAAGCATACCGATAATCGGCTTATCCTTGTACTTATAGGAATGCTCACTGTGACGCCATGTCCAAGATGTGTCTGTGTGACCTGAAAGGATAATTGTATAATCATACTTTCCGTCGGGAGGTAAAAGCTCACCGTATGTATTTTGAGAAATTTCCTGTGGAAAGAACATATCGAACCATGTTTTGTAAAGGAACACGCTGAAAATCAGCCAAACCGCAACCAAAACACCGCTGAGAGCCAAACCGAACCATACTGCTTTAAGCTCCAGTGCAAAGAAAATCAAAAGGCTGGAAATGAGTCCGTACATACCTGCATAGGAAATACCGCCTATGGATGAACGGGGAGAAACCGCAAATTCTTCCGTTACGGGCTTAATTCCGATTTCTTTCAATTTGTCTGCCATATAGTTGTGAAATTTTCTTTCACCCTCAGAGCCTGGCAAACGTGAGCCTATTTTTTTTGCTGCGTGTTCAACAATGTCCATTGCCTCACGAGCATACTTTTTACTTTCTTCTTTCATACTGTGACCTCCCGAGAAGATAATGTTCCTTTTTATATTACCACTTCTTTACATATGATTGCAACAAAAAATAAATAATAATTCAAAATTACACAAAAAATTATGTGTCACCTGAACATCACAATAACATAAGAGGTTCCCAACTGATTAAAATTTTTGAACTCATAATTGCTGATAGGCTGTGTGCTGTCAGTCACAGTAACCGACTTTCCGCCGGCAAATGTCAAGCCCAAAGTTGAGCCTGCCTCGCTGAAAATGCCAAAATAATTATAATGTGCCTTGTTGTCAAAATCCGTTACACCCACTAAATTTGTTGACGGAAAAATTATACCCCACACCGGTGAAAAACTGCATTTTAGCTCAATTTTTCGACTGGTGGCTCCGTTGCCCGAATAGCTTTGGATATAATACGGATTGTTCCAGCTGTCTTTTTGGGCAGAAGTAACATGGATGCTGATATCGTCCAAATGATTGCCCAACGTTTTGTCAAGCCGTGCATTATCAGCATTAAAATCCTCCATCTTAGGCACATCTGTGCCCACCCATTCGTTTAGTCCTATTCTGTTAGTCTTGTTTGAACTGCTCATCAATCTACCTCCATTGTATCTGTCATACTCCACATTAAGCCTATGTGATCGCACATTTTCCAATTACGGCCCGCATCTTCTATTTTGTTCCAGCTCATACCTGTGCCGGAACAAACCGCTGTGGCAAACGGATAACCCCATCTGTGCCAAAATTCAGAAAAAGCGGTGTAATCAACGCCCTTAAAGAGTACATTCTTTTTGCCTATGGTATAACTTTTACAAACAGATTTTGCCCGTTTATCAAAATTATCCATAGTATATTTTTCCTTAGGCATAAGGCTGTCCGACCATAAGTCAAAAATTCTTTTTCTCGATGCATCTATTGTGTTTTTAATCAGGTCTATACCAGCTGCATAAGCGACAATCTCTGCCTTGTCATAACTTCCGGACTCTGTATCTATGCCTAATTCGGCAAACAAAAGATTAAGTCTGCTTAGGGTATTACTCATATCTGTACACCTCACAAGATGAAAGTGAGCCGTAATGCTTTTTGTCAACGGCAATAAATCCGCCTGCCTGCTGTGGTGATGTAATCTTGCAGTAGCAAATATCCGACAGCGCATATTCGATATACTCCAAATCTACCGACTGCCCTATTCTCAGACCGGTACATATATCTTCTACACGTCTTTTTATAGAATCATCACCGGCATCTCCGCTTATGATTTCCACAACAATGGAAAAATCGAGGCTGTCGGCTGAATAAATATTTACTTTTTCGCCTAACAAATCAAATATAAGAGTCGTACTCTTTACTGCATCGATTTGCTCACTGCTCAGTTCCCCATTGTCCACACGGACTCTGATTTCAACGCAATCGGCAGACGGAGCAAAAATTCTGCAGTCCCTTGCATCTGTGTTTTCTATAACCATAGATTCGAGATATTCTCTGCTTATGCCGTCGGAGAGCTTAAAAGCATCGAGTATTCTGCTCCTGAGCATCTCATCGCTTTCTTCATCGGAGCCTCCTAAAAAATAAGAAGAATTAGTCACAGTCTCCACACCCGTTGGCGGATTGACCATTTGGCTTATCTCGCCGGGGGAACAATTATATCTGTCGCCGACGGCTAACGCCTCTGCCTTAACTATAGCCTCTGTTTGTCCCGCAGATATAATCCCTTTTTCTATAGTTACAAACTGAATGTACGGTCGGTTCTCGGCAGCACAAATCGTACCGAGTGGAATTACTGTTTCGGTATCGGACGCTTCGCTGATACCGAACACCAGCTTACCTGTAGCCTTTGATGCGCTCTTTCGGTGTATATCTCTCAGAGCGGCGTGTCGGTCCAAGTATTTGCCTGCAGCCGTCTGCGGAAACGCCTGCTTGAGCACATATTCATTAGCGCAGCACAAAGAGTACAGCTCGGATGCCACTGCTGCAAGTCGCATTTCTGTTCGCTCCTGTGAGCCGCTGTCTCTGCCACATTCGGCAAAATACGCTTTTTTCATTTCATTCAATATATCATCATAGGTTGTCATATTTCACTGTCACCTGCCTCTCGGTTCCGTTTATACTCAAAAAATATGTCACCTCATTTTTGTTTACGACAGCGTTTTTCAAATATACACCGTCAGCATCATCGAGGGCCTGTCTGCCATACGCCATTGCCCACTCTCTCGGTGGAATACATGACGGCAAAAACGCTGTACCGAAATTTTTATTTGGATAAAATCTGCCCCGTCTTGCAGTCAGCCTCATAACAGCATCCGCTGCCATCTCGCCGACAGCATCATCAGGGACTGTCGTCTCTTTTGCTGCAAAACCTATCATTTTTTCATCACTCCGTTTTTATCAATAACTAATGAATTTATTTCTACCGAACCGTCATTACGCAAAATAAGGGTTGCGCCTCCCTTGCTTTTCAGTCGTATCTCTCCGCTGTCTAAGTGCTGAACCTCCGACCTTACTCCTGCTACAGCCTGTCCGTCTGAAGACTGAATGATAAATACCTCCTGTCCACCGGCGGCCTGGCGCTGTATCCGTAGGGCTGGCACAATCCTATATTACGCTCACTCACTGTAGAGCCGGTTTCTATTCTCTCCGGTGAAGAAATAGTCACCCTGCCCTTTTGAGTCCCGATGTCCTTTTCCTGTCTTTGTACCTTTCTACTCAGCCACATAGGTTATCTCCTCCAAATCAGTCTTTTTTCTTAAAACGATTTTTGTTTCGGTTCCGCTGTCATTCATAGAATATCGGAGAGATGACACTACACAGTCATCTGTACTTCCGAAAAAGCTGTCATCAATCTCAACCAAATCGTACAAGTCTCCGTTCCAGTTGCCGTTCACTCTGATTTCGTATGTGAAATAATCTGCCGCAGATTTTTTCAAGATATTTTTCAGTGCATGCTGACGGCGGTAAAGTGACATAGAGGAAATGTTCTGCTTTTTGGAGGTTAATATCTTTTTATTTTCAAAATACTTACTTTTGAAATGATAGGTATAGTCCTCCGACTCGTCTGTTTTGCAGTCAAGCCTACAAATAATTCCGCCTCGATTTATTATCCTCTTTACAGAAATAATGTCGGCAGAATCGACATTGCGTTTTGTTCCGTCCTCTCTGAGCTTTATATGATTATCGATATCTACGACCATACTCTTTCCTGTCAAATTGTATACAAAATCATTTATTGCGGCATAGCAGCTTTTGCCCTTGTCTACCTGATAATCTGTGTCGCCGACTATCTCAGGTAAATCCGACAAAAATCCTAAACCCTTTGCATTAGACAAAAACAAAGCCTCAGCCGTAGGCTTAAAATAAACCTGCGGCTTAGCCTCGTTGTCCAAAAGAACGCATGCCGTGGATCTGGCAAAAACAAAACACACTGTTCCCTTTTCGTCCGATGTTTCACGCTGAGTATCAACATAACCGTTAAATACAATAGTGCCGTTATTTTTTGCTCTCATCATAAACAGCTCCGGCAAAGGTACTTTCGAGATAAAATACAGCCTCAATCCGTGGCAAACTGCATCCTCATCCTTTGACAATTCATAAGACAAAACATTGCTGATGGCTATCTCCTTTTCCTCTGTGTCATATGCCGAAAATATCAGCCCAGCCATATTTTGTCACCCTCCTCAACAGAAAACAAATCCTCATAATCATTGTTCAAAAACAAGCCCTCAATATCCGAACTGCACCTGTGAGCAATGTCATACATATTCTCATCCTTCAGAGCGTAGGTAAAATCAATCGGCTTTTGATTTTTCTTATTATTAGTATCCTGAATGAACTCAAACACATATTCCACCTTTTTCCCTGCCGCACAATACGAAACATCGAGACTGCTGAAAATCGCTTTTGCACTGAATGACGGAGGGATAAAAAGATATGCGCTGTCGGGAGAATCAAAAATCCTCATCAGCTCCCCTGCTTTTTCAAATGCGTCAGCACCGTAAAAGGCTCCCATTCCGCTGATAACAGCAGGCATCGACGATATTTCGCTGACCTTAGAAATTCCAAAGGGAACCGTCTTTTTTGATATTCCTTTTTTCTTATTTATTTTCAGTTCTGTAGGATTTGCGTCGAACACAAAACCCTTGTAGCTCATTTTTATACTTTGCATATTTATGCTCCCTTCTGCCCACAGATTATCGGCTCGCCTTTACTGTGGGCAGATAAAGAGCGGATCCGTTTTAGTCACCGTCATAGCGACGGGAGTCGAGCATTATACAATCGCTTATGTATTCTGCCGCCTCGTAGTCATCATACTGTTCCATCGTCATCATCTCCAAATACAAAGTCCGAATAAAAAGTCAAAGTGCACTTTCTGCTGTAGCACCTGACAGTGTCATCCTTTTCGGTATCGCCGATATAAATTGAACTCACATCATTGTCTACCGCAGCAGCCAAAAAGTCAGATGCCAGTGTCAGTGCAACCGGACTACCCATATCCTGTGGTGCGAACATCACTGCATCAATACTGTACTTGCCAAAAAACACATTGTCGCCTATAGCTTCGTTTTTTATATTCATACTGCCCGGCGATAAAACAATAACGCATTTGTTCAGGCAAGTAGGCTTTGGAGCATAGGGATAGGCCTTAATTATACCGACGCCTGTCAGCTTTTCGGAGGCTCGCAGTCGAGTTATCAGTCTGTCGATTTCTTTATCCAAATACATTGCTGTCCTCCTCGTACACCTGTTTCAAAACGCCGGCATAATATTGGGTAGTATCACCTACAGCAACTCTTTCGGCACGGACAAAATAATATCTGATGCCATCAAAGGTAAGCATATCATCTCTCTTAAGGTGGGTAATATCCAGCTCTGCCGGGCCATAATACAGATAATAGTCGGTATACGCCATACCGAGCTGTGACGACACAGGCTCAAATTTTGATTTCAGCCTGCGCCAAACTTGCTGGATTATGGCATAGCCCTTATCTTTTTTGCCGTCGCTGTAGTCGATTTCAAAGCTCCTGCCGTATTTTTCAAAACAACCACTGCAAATTTTACTTTTATCAAAGCTCATAATTCACCCTCTAAACATCCAAAAAGGCAAAGCAGTTGTCACCGATAATATCAGAAACATCACACCTTGCGGACTCATAAATATCCTTTGCAACGGAGACGCCGCCGCTTTCTGTAACGGTGACATCTCCTGCAGTAAAGGAAGTGACCGACGACTCGCTGTTTTTTATGAGCGTTATCTCGTAATTTGTTTTTGCCGCAACAAAATACATCAATCTGTTCTCATCTGCAACTGTATCCAACGACACATTATCGCAGTAGCAATAATAATTCTTTTTCAGTATCGGCAAAAATCTGTCTGTCTCATCATCAAGACTTGATATTGATTTAAGCAAAGACAATGTATCGTCTACGGACATCATTCGTCATCACCTCCGCAAATTATTGGAGCATCAATGCCGCATCTCTGAAAATAGGCGAAAAGCCTGCCGTAGCAGTAATCGACGCCCTCTCAAGCTGTCTGTCAATCAGCTTATCAAAATCAGTGACAACATCACCAAACTGCACCATCTCCATAGCGTAGTTTTTGTCGAGTCCGATAATGCCGATCTCACCGATTTTCTTAGGCACTCTAACCACATCCGCACCCATAGGTGTAATCGGATTTCCGGTACCGTGAAATGTTAGGCCTGCTGTAGAATCCTTAAATTCTTCAATATTAAGCAGCTTGCCAATACTATCGGTATCCGCAAGAATAGTTGTCATATTGTACGGAGCAAGCTCGTTCCAAAGATTAACAATATCCTTATACTGAACTCCCTTGCTCGAATCTGTATATGAGATAGTGTGAATACTGCCCTGAGCGCTCAAAACATTCAAAAAATCCACAAGCTGACATGCGGAAATATATTCGCCGATTTGTTTCAGCGCTACAGTGAACACATCCAGTTTTTGTGATTTGATAGCCTCGTAGGAAGCTGTAAGCATTCTGCCTCGCTTATGCAGGGAAGTAAGCGTGTCTTTTGTTTTTATTCTTGTTTCGGGGATAAAAGTGCCCTCGTTGATTGCGCCGATATAGTCGTTCTCATCAGCCGAAACACTCTCAATAGCACGGTAGTCGAGAGAGTCTATATTGGTCTTGCTTGCAATGAGCTTGTCCACGATATTTGTGTCGTCTATTCCCTGTCGCACTGCACGGGAAATATATTCCGGAAACAACGCTGCAGAGTCGGATGTAGAAAAGAATTTGGAAACAGTATCGGAATTAGTAC
This sequence comes from uncultured Oscillospiraceae bacterium, assembly GCA_900548085.1. GTDB lineage: Bacteria > Bacillota > Clostridia > Oscillospirales > Acutalibacteraceae > Eubacterium_R. Next base: position 13,291 of record URJF01000014.1, read on the forward strand.
CCGACACCTTAATATCAAATCGCTTAAGCTGTCGCTGATATGCGTCTAATCCTTCCATATTTGTGCCAATATAATTATCCGATGGGTCAATCGCCTCAAGTGCTGCATTAAAGCCCTTTTGGCAGGTATAAAGTCCCTTGTCAAGTTTCAAATTATCATATGCCATTATTCGTTACCTCCTGTGAATTAAAGTAAAAAGCCTACTGTTTTGTTATCCTCGTCCACCTTGATTACACGACGAAGAACGCCTGTGGCTTTTGATGCCTCAGCTACCTTGACCGCTTTGCCGTCTGTAGAAACGAGATTAACAAAGCCGTATTTTGGTGCAGTACCCTGATATGTCAGCTCAACATAACCGTCTGTCTGCACGCTGCAATACATATCTCGCACTGCCACACATATGCCCAAGAAGTCCTCTCCGTCGCCTGCGGCTGACACTCTGCTGTCGTTACCGAAAGTGATGGGGCTTCCCACTTCCTCCTTAGTCATTTCGGTGATTGCTGTGATTACCTTTGTGTTATATCCGTTGAATGAAACCATTGTATTACCTCCTAAATTCTAAATTCCGAATAGTCATTTTGGATAGTCTTTTTGTTTTGCGCAAGCTGCGGAACAGTCTTTTTCTTTGCAGAGCCTTTCATTCCGTCTCTTATTCCTAACAGCTCCTTTGATGTCATCACTGCCGCCACAGATGAAAACAGCCTCTTGTCCACCTGCGGAAACGCCTTAGAAAACAGTGACACAACCTCCTTAGCCAGCTCATTTTTATAATTCTCACCCAGAACAGCCTCCTCTTTCAGTCGGTCTATGTATGATGATAATTTCTTAGCCTGAGATTTTGTTATAGTAATATCGCTGTCGCAGGTACCTATAGCCTTTACAATATCTCCCGATTCTGCTGTATCTGTGAAGCAAAATGATTTTTGTACTCCTGCCCTGCGCTGAGCCGGAACTGCAACAAAGCTGAACTCATAGGCGTCTGTAGGCCCACTGAGAATATCAAAGCACAGCTTGTCGTCATATCTTTTGCCCTTAATATGACTGCATCCGCCATTTCGTCTGTCCGCTCCGCAAACAGAACAAACTGTATTTTTCATCGAACAGGAAACGGACACCTCTTTTTTTATTCCGGCGTCAATTTCGTCAATGAGCACCTTGTTTTGTTCATTACTCAGCATATAGGCCTTAGCATTCAGTCGATACAACGGCTCGCCGTCGGCGGTTTTTTCGGTATCGTCTCGTTCTACCGAAGTCTCAAATATTCTTGCCCTTTGGTCAGAGCTTTTCATAGAATGATCGGAGATACCGGTCTTGCCTACAAACATCGGTGCAAGTTCGTTCAGTGCTTCTACCGTAAACTTTTCGCCGTCCCTGTCCACCTCATTAGTACACAGAGTTACATTAAAGGTATATATCTCATCTCTGTTCATTTCTCGGCGTGCAAAAGAGCTGATTTTTTTCATATCATCATCTGTTGCGATGCTCTTAGTTATTACATTATGGTTCATTATTTACCTCCCCGATAATCTTTTCTGCCTGAGCGTTATAGAGTTTCGCTTGTGCGTGCTCTGTTTCGTCCTGAAGCGTAATATCCTCCCATTCCACTTCTATAGGTGTATAACAGCCTCTTGTGAACAAATATTCCTCGCCGATTTTTCTCAGCACGGGTGTCACTATTCGGCGGTACGCTTTCAGCTCGGTAGTCAAAATATCCGCCTGCTGCTGACTCATCTTTTCAGTAGTTGACCAGCTCAACCCAAACATATACGGCATAAGCCCTGTCTTTGCGATAATTTGCTCCAGCATCTGCCGAACAGGAACCTCACTGTCGAGAATTTGGTTATCTGCGCCTATAACGCTCACCTTTACATCCCCTACAGCCACAAAGTCCTTTACCGCCTCAGTCGAGCTCATCGCATCTCTCCAAGCATTTGCCATCTGCGTGGCTCTCTCTTTAGCAAATGCCTTGTCACCGCCATCATTCTGCGGCTTATATGTGACAGCGTATCTGAGATTGCCCACTCTCTGCCAATTTGTACCGATGGTGTTATAGATTTTCAGCAGAATATCCGATACAAAGGGCAGTCCTCTTAGCAGACTCGTACCCAAAATTTCTCCCGGCTCAGGATTAAGTACAGAAAACAGTATCTTGCTTTCATCCTGCACCTTTATCGGCTTGCCAGACGAGGTATTGTAGTATTCCAAATCCAGACTGCCGGTCTTTCGCTTTACATCTATACTTTCAAGACTTCCGTTGTACAGCACATAAATTCCGTTTTCGTCCCCCACTATCTCACCTATAGCCGTGCCATAGGTCAACAGCTGTGATACGAAGTTATCCAAAAATGACTGCAAGCCTCTTTGATTTCCGCCAACATTCACACGCTCAAAAAACTTGTTTGTTTCATCATCAATGGATTTGTTTCCCGTAACGAACTTAAATCCGCCCATCAGCCGAACTATTTTGTTTACGGCGCTGTCTATGATAGGTATGCCCTCTCTCAGCGCCGCATAAACTCTATAGTTAGTACCGCACAGCGGCGTGTATCCGTTTAGCTGATAAAACGGATGATTGTTCAGCGAGCCTGTTTGCACGCTTGAGGTTTCCTTTTCCTCAGTGGATTTTTTCTTTTCTCTCTTTAATAAGCCCAAGACATCACTTCCTTTCTACTGCAATGGAAAATGCACAATCCCTTGTATCACCGTCCAAAACGGTCCGCACAAAATATCTTATGTCATCCATTGCATGATCATTTTCCTTTTTAGGTACATCCTGCTTTATGCTGTTGTCCCATCTGTAAATTGAGAATTCTCGCAGTGCGTCGGTGCAGTCGGGCGAGATACAGATTTCATTGTTTTTAAGTGCCTGACACACTCTGTTGATTCCCCTGAGCACATCATTGTCCGCCTTAATAACCCTGTATTCGCCATGCCTCCGCACTGTCTCAATAAAAGATGCCGCTGACGGATCAATTATCAAAGCCGTTATGTTCCTTTGTCCCGCCAGCTCCTTTAGATGGCCGTAGTATTCCTCGTCCGTGAGCTGCACACCCTTGTCTCGTGAGGAATGATAATATTCGTTGATTCTGTACCACTTGTCGCCTGATTTTCCCCACAGTCCCAGTGAAAACGGATTGACCGTTCCATAATCGCAGGACAAATAGTATTCACAAAAATTATCCCCTCTGCCGATATGCTTCGTTCTGTCGAACATTGGATAAACAAGTCCGTCTGCGGCTACCCATTTACCCTCCACAAAGCGTTCGTAGAATGCGCCTGTATAAAGGCTTTTGTATCTGCTTTTGATTTCATCGGAAAGTGACGGATTGTCGTCCATAGAAAAATGAAGATAGAGCACATTCTTTTCATTTGATTTTTTTATCCACTCATTATAAAACCAATGAAACGGGTGCTCCGGATTACAGTTGAACCAAAACTTAGAGCCCTCTACCGAGCATCGTGCCAGTGACTGTTCCACAAAAGAACGGGGCATCAGTGCCACCTCGTCAAAAAGAACACCGCCCAAGGTCATACCCTGAATAAGCGACGCAGAGCTTTCATCTCTGCCGCCGAACAAATAAAATCTGTTTTTTGCTCTGCCCTTTTCAATGTCAAGATAATTGCGGCTTATTTTTTCTGCTACAGTAAAGCCAAGGGATTTCAATATCGGTATCATCGGCGTCACAAGATTCCGTCTCAGAGAGGTGACCGTCTTTCCGCACAGCGCAAAAGACACGCCACCGAAATTGCACATTGCCCATGATACAAATGACAGCGACATACACAGCGTTTTTCCGCTGCGCACCGCTCCGTCGCATATCAGTCCGGTTTTGTTTCTGTCTTTTGAGCTTTTGCACCACCAAGTCAATACCCTCATCTGTTTTGGCGAAAATGCAGAAAACTCAACCATTGTCGCCACTCTCCGCCAAATTTTCAGCACCCTTTTCCAGTGCCGCAAAAAAGCTCAAACCGCCCTCGCCCGACGATTCACTCTCTGCCAGCTTTTCGCATGCCTTGAGTCTGTCGAAAAATTTAATTTCCATACCGCCGCCCTTTGACCGCTTGATTTCGCTGATATTGTTTAGCTTCATACGCTTAATTTTCGACAGCACTTCATCATCTGACAAAAACAAAAGAGACACGGCGTCGCTGACATTGCCGAAAGCAAGAGTCTCCAAACCTTTTCTGATTTTCTTCTCCGTTTTTTTCGTCATTTTTCTTCCTTTCACCAAAAGCCGATTTTGAAGGACACAAAAAGTCCTTCCACCCTTAAGCCCGAAAAAACATTTTTATTCACTTAACCCGCATATTACGCTGCCAAAAAGCTGAAATAAATTTATTTTTCTCTTTTTATTCTGCTTTTGTGCATAAAAACAGCCGCATTGCTAATGCGGCATAACTTTAATAAGCAGTTCAAATTGTAATTTATTTCTTAAATAAAAAATCTGCCGATGCACACACATCGACAGATTTTTTGTTTTATTATAGTCCTCTGTTATATTTTAATAATCAGAATTTTATATTCGGACCGAGCATAGATATAAGGAACAATACCGAAATTATAACAACTTTCAATTAGGTCTCGTCCGCCCACACTTCTATTTTATATATCGGTTCATCAGCAAGCAGCTTGTATTCATCTGAATTTTTAATATAATTTCTCATTTCATCGGCTGTGTTGAGCCATTTAGTTTGAGACATATTGTAGTTAGCTTTGCTTGGAGGAAAAATTATATCCAAATGAACTTGATAGTATTCATCTCCGACAGTGTCATATTGTCTGACTAACGAAAAATAAAACTCTTCATCACAAGTAAACTGAAATATTCCCGTCTCAAACAGATATATTTCGTCCTTCTGCACCTCACTGCACAGCTCACAAAATGTATCTACCAATTTTTCCAACGGCATATCTCTGCTGATTTTATCCCTTAAATTCGTCTCAAAATCCACCATGTAGTCACCATCTATCTTTTATTGATTTGATAATCCCTTGTAAAACTACATTAACTTTAGAGTTAGCTAATTATTCACAGTACAATCTATGAATTATTTACTTGTTTTTATCTTTTATTGAATTGATTATTAAATAAATTATTTCAAATATACCACTAATTAGCCAAAAAGAAAATAGTACGATTGGTTTTAGAAATGATTTATTTAAAAAATAACTGACAATAGTTCCAACAAGAACTGTTACAGCAATGAAAAGAGAATAGGTTTCTAAAATCAATAAACCTAATTCAACTTTATTTTTTCTAAAACCGCTCAATTTATATAAAATAGGTTAAAAATATTTATTCGGATTTGTTTTATGTACAGAAACATTATCGCAACTCCATTTGTATTTCAAATAAAACAAATCAGAGTATAACATTATAAGCAATAATGCTTCATATAAAAAATTATATTTCATAAAAATTTCTCATAATCCCCATAAAGTGCTGGTTAATATTTCTATAATGATATTATAGATGCTTTCTAGTCCGCTTTCAATGAATTTTGTTTTCGTGTGCGTTAGATATTTTGATTAACACTGTTATAAGTGACTATTATCACCAAGATTTCTTTCAAAAATACCATAACATTTCTTTCCCTACGTTTTATACGTATTTTTGTCACTGATAATGACAGTTAGACTTTTGCTTCATCTAACAAAATCATATAAAGCATTCCCTAATTTTATCTGTAACAACTCATTTCACACAAATCATATAGCATTGTTCATTACGAAATTGAAAGCCAAAGTCATAATAATAAAAATACACAAAAACAAATAAAATAAGCCACCTACATACGTAAGTGGCAAAAGAGTGTCGGCATCGACCTATTTTCACGGGAGGCTGCCCTCCAACTATTTTCGGCACGCGTGAGCTTAACTACCGTGTTCGGAATGGGAACGGGTGGACCCTCAGCGTAATAAAC
>URJF01000015.1 GCA_900548085.1 uncultured Oscillospiraceae bacterium
CCTGCGGCATCCTGCTCCCAAAGCAGGCACTCTAGCCAAACTGAGTTACACCTCGATATATGTAAAACTCCTGTAGGAGTGATACGCATTATTTCCTAATGCCTTGACATTTTACAATATCTAATGTTTTTTGTCAAGTAATTATTTCAATTTTTATGAATTTGTGCTAAAATATAGAAAAAAGGAGCGTGATTTTTTGAATTGGAGTTTTAATTTACCGGTCCAAATTGAGTTTGGAACAGGAAAAAGAAAAGATATCAGAAAATTGATTGACCAAATAGGCGGCACAAAAGGTGTGCTTGTGTGCTCTCACAGTTTTGCGAGCAACGGATTGGCAGATGAATTTTTGGAACTGAGTGGAGGAAAGCTCGTAGCCGTTTTCAGCGACATAAGGCCTAATCCGACTACAGACAATGTAAATGCTTGTGTTGAACTTATGCGCAGCAACAAGGCAGACTTTGCTGTTGCTTTGGGCGGAGGTTCACCTATGGATTGCTGCAAGGCGGCTTGTGCTATTGCAAAGGGCAGTGACAAAATCGAGCCGTATCACAGCGGTGAAAAAGCTGTCAGCGCAGACGAAGCTATACCGATGATTGCTGTTACCACCACATCGGGTACAGCTTCTGAGGTTACTAATATCTCAGTGCTTACAGATATTGCAAAGAATTTAAAGCAACCGATGAATGATCCGGCTATGTATCCCAAGATTGCTTTGATTGATCCGGAGCTTACGCTGACTGTACCTAAGCAAATTACTGCGTCTACAGGGCTTGATGTTTTGGCTCATGCCGTGGAAAGCTATTGGTCTACACTTAATCAGCCTATATGCACTGCTTGTTCAATTTATGCTGCAAAGCTCGTTTTTCAGTGGCTCGAAAAAGCATATAATGAGCCCGACAACCTTGAGGCAAGAGAAAAGATGGCAGAGGCGTCTATTGTGGCAGGTGTAGGCTTCAGTCATCCGAGAACTACAGGCTCCCACGCTTGTTCGTTCCCATTGACCAATATTTACGGCGTACCTCACGGCGAGGCTTGTGCCTTTACATTGGATTATTTTGTAAGATTCAATGCTGACCACGTAGATGATGACGGCAGAATTACTTATCTCGCAAAGGAATGTGGCTTTGACAGCCCGTATGCTATGGCAGATGAAATTATGAGGCTGAAAAAGGCTATGGGAATGCGCACTACACTGACTGAAATCGGATGTAAAACAGAGGATGAAATAGCCGAGCTCACCAAAAAGAGTATGTCAATGCTGATGAAAAGAAACCCGATAGAGCTGTCAGAAAAAAACATATTGGATATGTACAAAAATCTTATGTGAGTTGCAACCTGAACATAAATATAGTATGATGTAGCTATAAATGTTTTTGGAGGAAAGAATATGGCTGTTAATGTTACTGACAAAATAAAAAATATCGGTGTTAATGATTATGATATTGACCTATTCGAAGGTCAATATGTTCTCAAAAACGGAATGGCATATAATTCTTATGTTATATTGGATGATAAAATTGCCGTTTTTGATACCGTAGACAAGATTGCAATAGACAGATGGAGTGCTAATTTGGACGAGGTGTTGGAGAAAAAGACTCCCGACTACCTGATTGTTCAGCACCTTGAACCTGACCATAGCTGCGGAATACAGCTTTTTGCAGAAAAGTATCCGGATGCTAAGCTGGTTATGTCAGCAGGTGCTCTGCGTATGCTGCCGCAGTTTTGCGACATCGACAGCTCAAGAGTAATGGCTGTTAAGGAGGGCGACACTCTGGAGCTCGGCGAGCATAAGCTCACATTCATTATGGCACCGATGGTCCATTGGCCTGAGGTTATGGTTACCTATGAGAGCACCGAAAAAGTTCTCTTTTCTGCCGACGCTTTCGGAAAATTCGGCACTGCAGATGCAGATGAGGGATGGAATTGTGAGGCAAGAAGATACTATTTTAACATAGTAGGCAAGTACGGTACACAGGTGCAGAATTTGCTTAAAAAAGCCGCAGGTTTGGAGCTGAAAGCAATTTGTTCTCTGCACGGTCCTGTGCTCACTGATACTATTCCGGAGGTACTGAAGCTGTACAATACTTGGTCGTCATATGAGCCTGAGGACAGAGGTGTATTTATTGCTTGTGCCTCTATTCACGGAAATACGATGAAAGCTGCCGAGGAGATGAAACAGCTTCTTGAGAATAAGGGTTGTCCTCGTGTGGTTCTCGCAGATTTGACGAGAGAGGATATAGCAGAATGTGTGGAAGACGCATTCAGACACAGCGTGCTTTTGTGTATGGCATCGAGCTATGATGCAGGCGTGTTTGCACCTATGGCTGATTTTATTCATCATTTGCAGTCTAAGGCGTACCAAAACAGAACTGTAGCACTCGTGGAGAATACTTCTTGGGCGCCAAGTGCTGTAAGAACTATGAAATCTGAATTTGAAAAAATGAAAAATATAAAGCTGCTGGATAAAACTGTGTCGATTAAGACAAGATTGACCAATGATTCGAGAGCACAGTTAGGCGAGCTTGCAGATGAGATAATGAAAGAATTTTAGGAGGTGTTCCTATGAAAAATCAAAATATGAAAAAGGTTATTTTTTCTGTTATAGGTGTTGTGGTAGTTGTGGCAATTATCGTTGCTGTGGCTACTCATAAGCCCGCCGACAGCGGAAAGAATACGACGGCCTCTGCTCCCCGGAGTTCGACATCACAACAGGTTGAGTCTTCGTCAAATACTACTGCTCAGTCCGCGGAGCAGAACTCCTCTACTACGAAAAGTACAACAAAATCTTCCGACACTACCGCAAAGGGCGGCGACAGCAAAGCACCGGCGGCAATCAGTGGGGGATATTGGTATTTGTATGACGAAAAGAATACTGCTTGCTATGTGTTCTCCTTCGGCGACAACGGCGCTGTGGATTTAGCTGTTTTCAGCGAGGATAACATCAATGAAGAAGATGCAAAATACTTTACCGGATATGCTGAGTATAAGCTCAATGGCAAGACAATAACATTCAAAAAACTTCCAAAAGAAATTTTGCTAAAGGATATTAAACTTACTCTTAACGGCAATAATTTGGTGTATGACGGCAAAAATCTCGCTCATCACGATGACTTGAAGATGGATTATGCTATCGGTTATAAAACTGCACTTGATATGCTGAAATAAAGTCAAAAACAACCCATGCAAAGCTTTTTAGCTATGCGTGGGTTGCTTTGTTTTTGTGTCAGAGAAGATTATTATTTTCTTCTCTTTTTATTTTTGTTGTTTTTCTTCGGCTTAGCATTTTTGTTGATTATTCTGGTATATACCATATAGCCGGCACCTGTTGCGATTATGAAAATCAGTGCGAATACCACTATGCCTATTTTAGCCGAGGCAGGCATATACGACTTGGTTTTTAGGTCGATGTTGTCAGGCAGTTTGTACAGTCCCGTGCCATTGTTCTCGCCGTATGCAACACGGATTACATTTACACTGTATGCACCCAGAGATGAGGTGAAGCCGTTTTTGTTGCTTTCTATTGTAGCTTCTGTAGGAGCTACAGTCTGTTTATTCAGCTCGTTTGCGGCGGACTTGTATTTGTTCGAGATGCTCTGATTAGATACTAAGTTTATGTTGTCAAAGCCCTTTATGTTGACCGTTACTTTTTTGCCGGAGGGGTTTGTGTTTATGAGCTTTATGTACAGCACCTGTGCGTCCTCGTCTACAGTTACGCTTTGATATATTCCGTCTGCCACGGATTTTGTGTCAATGTACTTTGTACCCAAATTGTTTGAAAACAGCATTTGTGTGTAGTAGTTTGGAGTATAAACCACATTTTGACTGTCAAACCATATCATATTCACATTCCAAGAGTTAGAGTTGATTTTTGCAAATGTGGGGGCATACGATGCCATTTTGACAATGTCACTGTTGCGCTCAAAGCCGGTCATATATCCTGCTTCTTCAGCGGCGGAGTAGATGTTGTTCTTTGTTATCATAGTGCCAAAGCCCGGTGATACGCTGGCGTATTCGCCTACAAACACTTTAGCGCCGTCACGGTCATAGCTGTCATATCTGTCGTTGTGGTTCATCATATAGTTGTCGTAGGCGTAATAGTGTTCGTCAACTACAGTGTCGGAATATTTAGAATTTATTGTTTCCCAAGCGGAATTAAAGTATTCTCCGTCGGCTGACGGTCCTGACGATGATATGACTGTTATGTCGGAATATTTTTCGTTGACTGCCTTTTTTAGTGCATCAAAGTTTCTGAAATATACATCACCCCAGTTTTCATTTCCGAGCCCTATATATTTTATGTTGAACGGTGCTTCGTGCCCGTTTGCAGCACGGATTGCACCCCAATATGTTGTCTTGCTGTCACCGTTTGCATATTCTATCAGGTCGAGAACATCCTGAGTGTAATTTTCAAATTCGTCTGTGCCCGGACGGAGTGCAACAGTATCCAGATAATGCTCAAAATCAGCTTCACTCTTTATTTTGAGCGAGTCGATATATTTTGTGCGTTCTGCTATTTTGTCCGTATCTTTTTCATCATAGCCCTTTTCATTTATGAGATATGATTTCCATTCGCTGTCAGACATAGACGCTTTTTTCAGTGCGTCCACATGGTCGTCGTATCCGTTTCTGCCTTGGCAGGTGAGACCCACATTCACTATCGGTATAGCTTTTGCGCCTAAGTCCTCACATAGCTGAAAATACTCGTGGTAGCCCATAGCCGATGTGTTGTTGTAGTAGTTTCCGTTATCATCGTTTGCCCATACATTTGCACATTGCTTGCGTTCTTCGAGCGCACCTACTGTGTCTTTCCAATTATAGAGATGCTCTAGATCATTGCCTTCGGCGAGACATCCGCCGGGAAAACGGATGAATGACGGCTTTAGGTTTTTGAGTGCTGTTACCAAGTCGCTGCGCAGAGTGGTGTACTTCCACTGACTGTTACCGTAGCCATAGCTGTCGCATGGAACAAGAGATGCAAAGTCGAATTGCAGTGAGCCCTTGCCGTTGAATACTATTGCCAGACCTCCGTCCTCAGTTTTGGCTGACTTGATTTTTGTATTTACTTTTGTCCAAGCTTTTGTGCTTATGTTTGAGGTGTTCAGCTCTACAGAATTGTTTTTGTTGCTCTTTGAATCGAGATAAATACTGACAGTTCCGTCAAAATCGATATTCTTTATGTAGCACGAAAAATCGTATTCGGTATTAGCCTTAAATCCCATGTCGGGCATAGCTGCAGATTTTGAGACGTACTTGTCTGTTTTGTACTTGTACAGCTCGGTAAAGCCGGCGTTGCGTATTGTACCTATTCCGTCTACGGTCAGTGATTCGTAGGTAGGATTTTTTTCGCTCATTCCGTCACCGGTTGATATTACGGCTCTTATTTTGTCGAAAGACCATCCGCTTTCGGGTTTAGATGAATATTCAAAACTGCCGTTGTTCACCATTTGAGACACAAGACCACCGTCGCAGGCATAGCTGATGTCCTCTATAAACAAACCGTACAGGTCACTGCTGACCTCGTGGGATATATTTTTTTTGTCAATATTGAGCACATTGCCGGACGCATAAGCGGTAGTTGCACCGCCGCATATAATCAGCGTCAGGGTTAGTAAAAAACAAATTATTTTTTTCATATTTGTTACCTCTCCTTTGAGTAATGTGTTAATTATAGCATATCGGTGCTTGTGATAAAAGATAAAATGCAGTTTTTTAATCTAATTGTAACCCTGCCGTGTGTTGCAATAAGTCCAGTATATTTTGTAAATTTTGAAAAAAGTGTGTGCTTTTTGTGGCAATTCGGTTATTTTTGTGATAGTATGTAATAAGAGGTAAAATATGTCGACTAAAACAAAACACAAGAAAAAACACACTGCTAAAAAAAAGAATACAAAAATAACAAAAAAACCAAAAACAAAATCCAATGTCCGTAAAAAGAAGAAGGCTGCCGCAAAGGTTGGCGCAGGCTTAGACAGACGGAGAAAAATCACAGTTGCAGTCAGTACCATTCTGGTTGTGATTATTGCGATTACCGTTGTCATTGCGGCACAAAACAGCGAAAAACATAATTTCCTTAATACAGACAAGGACATTGCATACGGTATAGACGTATCGTCCCACAACGGCAAAATAGATTGGAAAACCGTAAGCGAGAATGTGGATTTTGCATTTATCAGAGTAGGCTACAGAGGATACACCGAGGGCGAACTTAACGAGGACAAGTTTTCTAAAAAGAATCTTGCAGAGGCACAAAAGGCAGGCGTTCCCGTAGGCGTTTACATATATTCTCAGGCCATAAACGAAAAAGAGGCTGAGGAGGAGGCAGATTTTGCGGTACAAATTGCAAAAAAATATGATGTCACTCTGCCGATTTTTGTTGATTGCGAATACGCTTATTCAAAGGGCGGACACACAGGCAGACTCCATTCGGCGAAGCTGAGCAAAAAGGAAATGACAGCTGTAGTAAACGCTTTTTGTAAAAGAATAAAAAAATTGGGATACACACCGGGAGTGTATGCATCTACATATTTTTATGAGTCCGTTTTTGACTCTAAAAATATTACACACGATGCATTCATTTGGTTAGCAGATTATAACAAAAAAGTTACCTATGACGGCGATTATGACATTTGGCAAAAAACCGAAAAAGGTAGCTGCGACGGTGTGTCATCTAAGTATGTGGATATCGACTACTGGTACCAAAAGAAGTAGTCATTAACAGTGAGGAGAATTATATATGAAAATAAAAAGCACAAAAATATTAGCGGCGATACTAACACTCATTTTGGCAGTGCAGGCGCCGCTTTCGGCCTTTGCCTTTACCGGCAAAAGTATGTTTACCTCGTCTACCTATACCCATCAGGACAGGTTTAAGGACGAGACTATCTATCAGGGAATAGATGTATCAAAGCATAACGGAGATATAGATTGGAAAAAGTTGAAAAAAGAAGGAGTGGATTTTGTCATAATCCGTGTGGGTTATCGAGGCTACGGCAAAACAGGCTCGGTAAACAAGGATCCGAGATTTGATGAATATATGACCGACGCTCTGAAACAGGGCTTTAAGGTCGGCGTCTATTTCTATTCTCAGGCTTTGACCGAAAAAGAGGCAAAAGAGGAGGCAGAATTTGCAGTAAAATATGCAAAGAAATATAGTTTTCAGCTTCCGATTTTTTATGATTACGAATTTGCAGGCGTTAGCAGCGGCAGACTTGATTCAGCATGGAGCAGAAAAAAGCTGAACAAGAAAAAGATGACTGCAAACGCATTGTCTTTTTGTAACACGATTAAAGAAAACGGATACAAGTCGATGGTATATGCCAGCAAGAGCTTTCTCGAGGTGCAGCTCGACAATGCCGCACTGACAGATGCCGGCTACGATGCGTGGCTTGCACATTATTATACAAAGACAGGATATGCCGGCAGATTTTCGATATGGCAGTATTCCTCAAAGGGTAAGGTAAAGGGCATCGACGGCTATGTTGACAGCAACTTTATGTACGGTGCTATGTGGAATAATTATTTTAAGGCAAAGACGGTCGAAAGAGTGAACTACACCGGCGAGGCTCAAACCCCTGCCGTAACAGTGACCTATAAGGGCAAAAAGCTCACTAAGGGTGTTGACTATTCTGTTAAGTATAAAAACAATAAAAATGTCGGCACAGCCAGTGTTATTGTATACGGCGAGGGCAAGTATGAGAGTGAGGAAACTCAGAATCTTACCTTTAACATTGTCCCTAAAAAAGTAACGGGACTTGCAGCAAAATCTTCAACGACATCATCAATAACTTACGGCTGGAACAAAGTAGATACTGCCGATTCCTACAAGGTGCAGATTTGGCGTGGAGGAAAATGGAATACCTTGGGTACCACAACCTCTACTAAATATACCGCAAAAAAATTGCCACCTGCCACTAACTATAATTTCAGAGTGGAGGCTGTAAAAGTTATCGGTGACAACGGTTATTACAGCGGATATTGCGGCGAGGCTCGAGGCACTACAAAGGTAGCTAAGGTCAGCGGACTTACAGCGGACACAACCGTGAATTCAGTGAAGTTCAGATGGACGGCACAATCTAACGCAACCGGCTACAAAATATACAGATATGATTATGGCAAGGACAGATATTATCTCTATAAGACAATAAAATCAGGAAAGAATAACACTGTTTCATTTACAAAGCTGAGTCTGAACAAAAAGGTACGCATAAAGGCTTTGGCATACAAAGCAGTCGGCGGAAGAACCTATAACGGACCTTTGAGCGATGGCTTGACCGCAAAGGCAGTTGCGGAGCCGCCTGCACTGAAAAGTGTCAGTGCCTCCGGCACACGAAAGATAAAAGCTAAGTGGTCAAAGGTGTCCGGCGTATCCGGTTACCAAGTAAAGTGGAGCACCACGCCGAAATTGACATCTAATACTAAGAACCAAAACTTTTCTAAGTCATCCACAACTTCAGGCACAGTTAAGACCGCCCGCTCAAAAACAAAGTATTATGTAAAGGTTCGCTCCTATGTTACAAAAAACGGAAAGAAGTATTATTCTTCTTGGAGTAATATTAAGAGTGTAAAAACGAAGTAACAGAATAAAAATTAAGCTCCTGCAATCTATTGGATTGCAGGAGCTTTTTTGGCTTATGACAGATGCAGAATTTCTACTATTTGTCTTTTATATTCCAAAAATTCATCGCTTAAGTTAAAGTCGTCGGGTCGTGGCTTCTTTTCTTTTATCACGATTTCGTTGCTGATGGTGCCGGGACTGCCCGACAGTATGTATATTCTGTCTGATAGCAATATAGCCTCATCAATGTCGTGGGTTATGAATATGGTGGACAAATTGATTTTGCTCATTATATCCAAATACCATTTGTGAATTTTTGTTTTTGTTATGGTGTCAAGAGCAGAAAACGGCTCGTCCAGCAGTGCGACTCCGTCAGATGAAAGATATGTGCGAAGCAGCGCCGCCCTTTGTCTCATTCCGCCCGAAAGCTGAGCAGGATATTTCATTTGTGTTCCTTCCAAACCAAAGGTGGAAAAGTAGGGAGAGGCGATTTTTCTTGCTTCCTTCTTCTTTGTTCCGTTCAGTATTAGTGGCAGACACACATTGTCTATTACTTTTCGATAAGGGAACAGCAGGTCTTTTTGGAGCATATAGCTGATATGACCGGGCCTTCCCGTTATGTCTTCGCCTGACACGGTTACCTTGCCGCTGTCGGGGGTGTATATGCCCGACAAAATGTTGAACAGCGTGGTTTTTCCCGAGCCGCTTACACCCAGCAGACATATAATTTCGCCCTCATTCAGTGACAACGAAACATCTTTTAGTACCTGTAGATTGCCGAAGCTTTTGTTTATGCTTTCTGCTTTTAATAATTCCATAGTTTATGCCAAATAGTCGTTTGAAAATCCTTTGTTATCACCGAGAGTCTTGTCGGCGAGCTTTTCTTTGTCTACCCAATTATAAAATGCGTTCCAGCGTGCCGGGTCAATGTAGCCCCATTTCTTAGCATCGCTGATATATTGATTTACCATAAATTGCTGGCTCTGCTTTACGAGTTCCTCACTGCCTTTAAGAGAGCCGGTGTCGTCACCGTCGATAAGGATTTGCGCAGCCTTGTCCGGATTGTCGATAGCGAACTGATAGCCCTTTTGGGTAGCTGCCAGGAATGCCTTTGCAACCTCCGGCTTGTTCTTAAGAAAGTCGTTGTTTGCAACGAGAACAGGTGAGTAGTAGTCGAATGTTGGGTTAAGGTCTTTGATTGTGATTGTGTCTACTGGCACCTTGTTGATTTTTGCGTTGATGAGTGCCCAGCCTTCATAAACCCAAATAGCGTGCTTTTTGTTCTGCTTAACATCCTGAGCCTCGTCAGTAACATTGTTTGGTATTTGCTTTACCTTGCTCCAATCACCGCCGTCTTTTTCGACAATGTTCTTCATCATAGCCAGCTCGATAGGTGACTGCCATGTGAGATACTCTTTGCCTTCGAGGCCCTTAGGTCTGTCCATACCCTGTCCCTTATAGGACATGATGCAGGAGGTGTTGTGCTGCAGCAGAGCGGCTACGGCTGTAACCTCCATAGGAGTGTCGGATGCAAAAGCAGGTACAAGCAAATCCTGATAGCCTACTGCAAACTGTACCTGACCTGCGGAGCAAACTGAGATAGCAGCACTATCCTCAGGCGGCTGAACTATGGAGACATCCAGACCTGCATCCTTGTAGTAGCCGTTTTTCAGTGCTACATAGAGGCCGGTATGATTTGTGTTAGGAGTCCAGTCGAGGCATACGGTGATTTTTTCGTTAGCCTTTTTTGTTGTATCTTTTTTGTCGTTTGTGTTTGTTGTCGATTTGCTGCAAGCAAAGAGGCTGAATACCATAGCAACAGCCAACAGTGCGGCAAGTATTTTCTTTATACTTTTCATATTATTTTCCTCATCATATCATTAGTTTGTTTCGTTTTGGTTTTCTTTTATTTTAGCCCAGGGCATAGATATTTTTTCTATCACATCTATCACCAGCATAAGAAGTAGACTTATGACGGATATGAATATGATTACGGCGAACATTTTGTCAAAAGCGTATGCCTTTTTGACTCTGGTCATATATACGCCTAAGCCCTCAAATCCGCCCAGCCATTCGCTGACTACGGCGCTGACTACAGCATAGGAGGCACTTATACGCAGACCTGAGAAAAATTCACCCATTGCATTAGGCATTTTTACATATCTGAATATTTGTAGCCTGTTAGCCCCCATAGCCTGCATAAGATGTATTGCGTCAGTGTCCACACTTCTGAATCCTCCCAGCAATCCTATGGTTATAGGAAAGAATGTGGTTATCACTACCAATGTGATTTTTGGTGCCATACCAAAGCCCATCCACAGCACCAACAGCGGCGCTATGGCGATAGTCGGTATTGTCTGCGTGATGACCAGCAGAGGATACAGCGCTTTGTATAGGAATGAAAATCTATCCATCAGCGTAGCTACGATAAAAGCCAGTATTATTCCTATAACAAGTCCATATACAGACTCCTGAAGTGTGACCGCCGCCTGTTTCATCATAATAGAAAAATTATCACAAAAGGCGTTTACTACCGAGGTGGGTGACGGCAACATATATGCCGGCACAACCTCCCGGTCGCACACAATGTACCATATCAGCACCGCCACGGCGATAGCTAATACAGGTGCGGTTTTATTGGTGATGCTTTGTAACTTTTTTGTCAATGGTAAGCACCTCGCCCTCAGGGTTGTACACCACTTTGATGTATGCGCTGACGCTGTCACAGCCTGCCTTGATAGCAACCTTTTGGCAGTTTGCAACAATTTCCATCAGCTCATCATAGCTTTCGCCATCTATTGTGGTCTCAAATGGACCTACATAGTAGTTCAGTCCCGTTGACTTGATATAGTCGATTACTTCGTCCACTATGCGTATCAGCTCGTCCTCGTCGCTGACCGACGGCAAAACCTGGATAGCAACACTTGCTTTCATGCTCTTTCCTCCAATCAAAAATATTACTCAAAAAGTCAAAAGAAAAATCCCCGACTGCACGGGGATATAGTATCTTCATATACAGTCTCCCTACACTCGCATTAACGAACAGGTTAGAAGGGTATAATCTCAGCCAAACGGCACCCCTGACTTATTAAGTTAGTTGTATTTTACATCTCATATGCCGGTTTGTCAAGTGAGGCAGGTAATTGTGCCGATTTTTTCTTAGCAGATGCAAAGGCTCTTTCTGCAGAAGCGGTTAAGCAAAGCAAAACAGTACCGTTCCACTTTGCTTTGGATACCGGAATGAGTCGTATCGGATTTCAGGTTACCGAGGAGAGTGCCGACGAGTGCAAAGTGATTTCGTACGGCGGTACTTACACCATCGACAAGGCTACCCGTGTAACTACTATTCCTGTAGGCTATGCAGACGGCTATCCTCGTTGTTTGTCCAATTTGGGCAGAGTTCCACGAGTGTATTATAAGGGCGGAAAAGAACAATTTTCTGCCAACTATTTGTACTGATAAATAATACAAAAAAGCGTTGCGATTTAATTTCGCAACGCTTTTTGCTTTTATTACTTATTCTTCTGTGAATACTTCTTTTCCTAAACCGCAGATAGGGCAGGTCCAATCCTCAGGGACTTCTTCCCACGGAGTGCCGGGTGCTATTCCATTGTCAGGATCGCCCAGCTCAGGATCGTACACATATCCACAAGGGCATACATATTTTTCCATTTTGATTATCCTTTCCGTTCTTTAGTATATGTTGTATTTATATCTTAGCCGAAATATCTCTTGAGCAGGCCCTCAAATGCCTTGCCGTGGCGAGCCTCGTCACGGGCCATTTCGTGAACAGTGTCGTGGATAGCATCGAGATTTGCAGCCTTTGCCTTTTTAGCGAGCTCTGTCTTGCCATCTGTAGCACCTTTTTCTGCAGCTACTCTCATCTCAAGATTTTTCTTTGTTGAGCTTGTTACTACTTCGCCGAGCATTTCTGCAAATTTTGCAGCGTGTTCAGCTTCTTCGTAAGCAGCCTTTTCCCAATAGAGTCCGATTTCGGGATAGCCCTCTCTGTGAGCTACTCTTGCCATTGCGAGATACATACCTACCTCGCTGCATTCACCGTTGAAGTTGTCACGGAGACCCTGTACGATTTCTTCGTCAACACCGTCGATGATGCCTACCTTGTGCTCTGCAGCCCAAGCGTTGTCATCTGTGTCCTCTCTTACTGCCATCTTAGCCTTGCAGATTGGGCAGATTTCGATAGGTTCGTCACTTTCGTATCCACATACGGGACAATAATATTTTTTAGCCATTTTCAATTACTCCTTAAAATTTATATTTTTTACTTACATTCAGGGCATATGCCACTGTAATATACATCTCTCTTTTGTACCTCAAATCCGTCTAAACCGTGAGTGGTTATTCCGTCAACTTTGAAGTCAAAGATTTTTTTGCACCTGTCACAGATGAAGTGTCCGTGCAGTCCTGTGTCAGCATCATATCTGACACGGTGGTCGTCGATTTGTATTTTGATTATCAGTCCGCATTCCTCTAACGACTGTAATGCGTTGTACACCGTTGTCTTGCTGAACGAGGGACTTTCTTTAATCAGTACTTTGTATATCTCGTCTGCATCCGGATGAGTGGGATGCTCTGCAAGATACTTGTATACCGCTATACGCTGCGGTGTCGCTCTAAAGTGTTTCTGTCTGAAAAGTTCTACTATTTCAGTCTCTTTCATTTCTTCACCACCTTGTAACGAAAACTACATTGTAACGAGTACAATTCATATTATACTGATTTTTTTCGATTTGTCAACAGTTTTTTGAAATTTTTTTATAAAAAATCCGCCGCAGTATTTTTATACCGCAGCGGATTATGGTTATATATTATATATTATATATTATATATTATATATATATTATATATTATAACTATTTTATTACCTTTGATAAGAAGTCCACAAGTCTCGGATCCTTTGGGTGATTGAATATTTCGTCAGGAGTACCTTGTTCAAGAATTTTGCCCCCATCCATAAATATTACTCTTGTAGCAACCTCTCGTGCGAATCCCATCTCGTGAGTAACTGTTACCATTGTCATGCCTTTTTCTGCCAGATTCTTCATAACCTGCAGAACCTCGCCTACCATTTCAGGATCGAGAGCTGAGGTCGGCTCGTCAAAAAGCATTACTTCCGGTTCCATGCAGAGTGCTCTGACTATAGCGACTCTCTGCTTTTGTCCGCCGGACAACTGACTTGGATATGAGTCTGCTCTGTCTGCAAGACCTACTGCCGAAAGGAGAGATTCAGCCTTTTTTTCAGCGTCCTCTTTTGACATTTTCAGCAGTTTCATAGGCGCTATTGTAAGATTGCGCAGCACTGTCATGTTAGGAAACAGGTTGAAGTGCTGGAATACCATTCCCATCTTTTGTCTGTGCTCATTTATGTTCAGCTTTGGGTCGGTAATATCATCGCCGTCAAATATGATAGAACCTTCTGTGGGTATCTCCAGAAGATTGAGAGAGCGCAGCATAGTTGACTTACCGGAGCCGGACGGTCCGATGATTACTACTACCTCACCTCTGTCGATTTCCAGGTCAACTCCGTCCAGAGCTTTTACCGCTCCGTCAAGGTAGTATTTTTTTACTCCTTTTACAGATATAAGTGTGTTATCGCTCATTCTTGCGGAGCCTCCTTTCGATTACGCTAACCAGCTTGGTCAGTGCCATTACCATAACGAGATAAATCAGCGCTACAGTCAGCAACGGCATATAGTACGAATATGTTACGGCTGATATGCTTGAGCCGGCTTTTGTCAAGTCGTTTACTGCCACATAACCTGCTACAGAAGTTTCTTTCAGCAGTGCAATAAATTCGTTGAGCAGGGTAGGGAGTACGGCTTTGAACATTTGCGGAATGATAACATATCTCATAGTCTGGAGATAGTTGAATCCGATTGAACGGCCTGCCTCAAACTGACCTGCGTCGATAGACATAATTCCTGCACGGAATATCTCGGCTACATATGCACCGCTGTTGATGCCAAATGCAAATATGCCTACGGCAACGCCGTTAGATGATGATTTGAATATAAGAAAATAACATATGAGGAGTTGAACAACTACAGGTGTTCCTCTGATTACTGTCAGATACACCTTGCACAACCAGTTGAAAAATCTCAGAACTCTGTAGGACAGTCCGCCTTTTAGTTTCAGAGATTCCTCGTTTTTGTCGTATGATGAACGAACAGCAGCTACCACTACGCCGATTATGATACCGATTATTGCGGCAAACAGTGTGATAACCAATGTGTTGCGGAGACCGCCGAGCATAAGCTTCCACCTGTTGTCAGATATGAAGTTGAGCTCAAATGTATCTTTGAAATTTTGCCAAGCCTCTGCCAAACTTATATTGATAAAGTTCATATTTGCCTCCTTTCAAAAAATAAGAGGCTGCGTCACACAGCCTCCTTTAGTGCGAATGTCTTATTCTGCTTTGATGTATTTGTTTACAATGTTCTTTACAGTGCCATCAGCGATGAGTTCCTTGAGAGCATTGTTTACCTTAGTCTGAAGTTCTGTGTTGTCCTTCTTGAAGCAGATTGCATATTGTTCTTCTGCATATGCAGAGTCAAGAATCTTAAGACCCTTGTTAGCCTTTACGAATGCCTTTGCAGGCTCGTTGTCGATGATTACACAGTCGATTTTGCCGGCGATAAGAGCTTGAACAGCGTCTGCACCCTTGTCATACTCGTTTACTGCGTCTGCGCCGTAGGCGTCCTTAGCGTAGATGTCGCCTGTTGTGCCGAGCTGAACGCCGATCTTAGACTTAGAGCTGAGGTCCTTAACATCCTTAATGTCGCTGCCTTCTTTTACGATAACGGACTGAACAGCAGTTGCATAAGGATCAGAGAAGATAACGCTCTTTTGTCTGTCGGGAGTAACAGTCATACCTGCCATACCCATATCATACTTGCCGCCCTGTACACCAGGGATGATTGAGTCAAATTTTGTGTCAACGATCTCCAGCTTCATACCGAGCTTGTCTGCGATAGCCTGTGCTACGTCTGCATCGATACCTACTACCTTGTCGCCCTCTTTGTACTCATATGGGGGGAACTCGGCGTTAGTAGCCATTGTGAGAGTTGCCTGTGTTGAGGTGTCTTTTGAGTTGTTTGCTTTGTTTGCATCTTTGTTGCCGGAGCAAGCCGCAAATGCAAATGCAACTGTTGCTACAGCAAGAACAACGCAAAGAATTTTTTTGATGTTTTTCATTATTCTACACTCCTACAAATATTTTATACATCTAAAATGTATAAAAATAAAATATCACAACGGAAACTCCTTGTCAATATTATCTGCATATATTCAAAAAATAAATAAATATACATTTTACACTTTTTCAAATTAACACTTTACTTTGGTAAAGAAATAAAGTATAATGGCATTATCATTTGGGAGAAAGAGGTACTATTATGAAAAATATCAAAAAGATTATAGCAGTCCTTTTGGCTGTGATTACCGTTGCATTTGCATTTGCGGCTTGCTCCGGTGGCTCTAAGGATAGCGGCACATCGTCCGACACAAAAGCAGCAGCGGCGGCTTCCGACTACGACGCAGTAGTTAAGAAAGGCAAGCTCGTTGTCGGTATCACAGTGTACGAGCCGATGGACTATAAGGACAAAAAGACAGGCAAGTGGACAGGCTTTGACGCTGACCTCGCTACAGCAGTAGCTCAAAAGATGGGCGTTGATGTTGAGTTCATCACCATAAATTGGGACAGCAGATTTACCGAGCTTAAGTCTGGTACAATCGACTGTATCTGGAACGGTATGACTATAGATGATTCAGTCAAAGCTAACTGCAGTCTCTCAAAGCCGTACGCAACCAACAGCCAGGTTGTTGTTATGAAAAAAGATAAACTCGACAAATACAAGGATATCTCTTCTATGAAAGACCTTGCATTTGCTGTAGAAAAGAGTTCCGCAGGCGAAAAGGAAGCAAAAAAGATTTCTTCCAACGTGCTTTCCGTTGACGCACAGGCAGATGCCATCAAAGAGGTTAAGGCCGGCACATCCGATGCTTGCATCATCGACTCTACTATGGCTAACTCCCTCACCGCAGACGGTAAGGATTTTGACGACCTGGGCTACAAGGTTTCTCTTACTACAGAAGAATACGGCATCGGCTTCAGACAGGATTCCGATATGCCCGAAAAAATCAATTCGTTCCTTGACGAACTGAAAAAGGACGGCACAATGTCACAGCTTTCCAAAAAGTACGGCGTAAATCTTGCTGAATAAAACTTGATTTGAACAGAATGCCTTGCGGTTTTTGCTGCAAGGCATTTGTTTGGTGAAAGGATTTGTTATGGGTACATCATTGTTAGAAGTTACTATGGAGCTGCTAAAAGCCTTTTGGGTAAACTTTAAGCTCTTTGGAATTACAATTATAGCGGCACTGCCTATCGGACTGATTTTGAGCTTTGGCTCTATGTCAAAGTTTAAGCCGCTTAAATATCTTGTAAAGATTATCGTCTGGATAATCCGTGGCACACCTCTTATGCTCCAAATTATTGTCGTGTTCTACGGCCCCGGTCTTATATTCGGCATGACCGTAGACAGTACATATCGCTTTAAGGCGGCGGTTATCGCATTTATCATAAACTATTCTTGTTATTTCAGCGAGATTTATCGTGGCGGAATAGAAGGAATACCTAAGGGGCAGCAGGAGGCAGGACTTGTGCTCGGTATGAGCAAGAGTCAGATATTCTTTAAGGTCACATTGCTCCAGGTAATCAAGCGTATTGTACCGCCTATGAGCAACGAGATTATTACTCTCGTAAAGGATACATCACTCGCCCGTACTATAGCTATAGTAGAAATTATAAGAATAGGCGAAGACTACATTACCGGTGCAGGACTGTTTTGGCCTCTGTTCTACACAGCGGCATTCTACCTGATATTCTGCGGAATACTCACACTCCTGTTCGGTGCTATAGAAAAGAAAATGAGCTATTTTAACAGCTAAGGAGGCGATACATTATGGCATTGTTAGAAGTAAAGGGAATAAAAAAACGCTTCGGGAAATCAGAAATACTAAAAGGTATCGACTTCGATTTGGAAAAGGGTGAGGTACTTTCTATAATCGGTTCATCCGGTTCCGGCAAAACCACTTTGCTCCGTTGCATTAACTTTTTGGAGTTTGCAGAGGAGGGTACAATCACCGTAAACGGCGAGACAATATACGACGGCAAGGTTGACAAGAGAATAAAAGAAAAAGATTTGAGAACAAAGAGATTGCATTTTGGTCTTGTGTTTCAGGATTTTAATTTGTTCCCACAGTACAGCGTGCTCAAAAATCTGACCTTAGCACCGTCACTTTTGGATATGGGCACAAAGGAAGAGTTGGAGCAGAGAGCGAGACAACTAATAGACCGTGTTGGACTCAAGGATAAGATTGACTTCTATCCGTGTCAGCTTTCGGGCGGTCAAAAGCAGAGAGTTGCGATTGCTCGTGCTTTGATGATGAATCCGGACATTTTGTGCTTCGACGAGCCCACATCTGCTCTTGATCCGGAGCTTACCGGTGAGGTGCTTAAGGTTATTAAGTCACTGAAAGATGAGGGCAGTACAATGATAGTTGTTACTCACGAGATGGAATTCGCAAAGAATGTATCGGATAAAATTATATTTATGGCAGACGGCGTGGTAGAGGAATGCGGTACACCGCAGCATGTGTTTGAGCGTCCGCAAAGCGAAAAGACTCGTGCATTTCTCGCCAACTCTCTTGAAAAATTTTAGTTTTGGGGTGCGTTATGATTTATAAATTTCATTTTACCTATATGGTAGACAGCAGAATAAAGACAGCTACCGGCGACAATGACGATTTTGATATTCGCACAGAGGAACACAGCCACAGATTAAAGGTTACTGTTTTACCTAAGAGCAGTATAATTATCAAAAAGTTTTTTGTTGAGCGTGATTATCCCTTTGATGAGAACAGTCTGTTTTTTGCCAACGGATATCAGTCGTGGACGGATTCGAGAGAGTTCGGCTACGATGACCGTATGGACGGACTCGGACTGATAGGCAAAAGTCTCTTTGGCAAAAAATTCGGCCTCAGCTATGTTGGCGATTATAATTTTGTTACGGAGGAAAAAAAGAGAGGCAGCTTTCATTCTCACTCCTTTGCCTATGTGAGAGAGGGCGACACCATAGACTTCCTCGGCTCAATGACTGAGCGAACAGGATTTACGGTGATTTATGCCGATATGGCCGGCGGAAAAGTGAGATTTTCTAAGGATATAGATGGTGTAACTATCAGCGAGCCTTATGATGTTTTGGATATGTATCTGGATTGCGGAGATTACGACGTTGTGTTCGACAGATATTTTTCTGCACTCGGAGTTCAGCCTATTACAAAGAAAAAAATAAA
>URJF01000016.1 GCA_900548085.1 uncultured Oscillospiraceae bacterium
AGCCTCCATGGCACTAATCTGCAACTGTCAAAGGCAGGTCCGGAAACTGCAATGTTCGATATGTCAAAGTACCACAACGAATACGGATACTTAGGCCTCGTGGACACTATGACGGATATGATGATGAACGCCATAGGCGGAATAGTCGGTATGGTATTTATGATAATTCTGCGCAAGAGGAGCAAAAAATAATGTCAATAATAATTTGTCCCAAATGCAAGGAAGAAATGATTTTTGACGGGAACAGTCTAAAGTGCAAAAACAATCACTGCTATGACAGAGCAAAAGAGGGATACACTAATCTGCTGCTGACGTCTCGCAGCGGTGAAAAAATAGGCGACAGCAAGGAAAGTGCTGCCGCAAGACACAGATTTTTGGCAAAAGGATACTATAAATGTCTAAAAGACAAGATAGCCGAGTTGCTTAAAGGCAGTGTGCTGGACATCTGCTGCGGCGACGGCTACTATGACGACTACGACGGTGAGTTGTACGGCTTTGATATAAGCAAAGAAATGGTCAGACTGGCATCCAAGTCACAAAAAAAACATACATACTTCGTTGCAAATTTAGCAGATATACCGGTAAAGAGCAAATCTTTCGACACCTGCATACATCTCTTTGCACCGTTTAACGAAAAAGAATTTTGCAGAATTATGAAGGACAACGGTATATTATATTCTGTTATTCCCGGTGAAAACCATCTGTATGAAATGAAAGAAATACTCTACGACAGTCCATACAAAAATGATGAAAAAGCACCGGACAGTCTGCTGCTCAATCTCACCGACAGAATAAAAGTGTTGGAAACGGTGTCTATAGACGGTGACGACCTATACGAGCTGTTCTCAATGACTCCGTACTACTATCACACCTCTGACGAAAACAAAGCAAGGCTCAAAAAAGCAAAACACTGCGACCTGACTGTAGAATTTGTAATACTGAAATATACAAAAAAGCTGTAACCGTTTTACACGATTACAGCTTTAATTATTTTGTCCGAGTTCTAAGCAAAGAAGTCGTTTACATTAGCTACACTGTTGTATTTTCTGTTAGTGAGCACCTTTGCAGTATTTGAGTCATCTGTGGACTCAAGGGTTTTGTTACGGGAATCCAAAGCATACGAAGTTTTTTCTTTATCAAACTTAAGCACATTATTCTTTATTGAATAAGTGCCGCTTTGTCTCTTAACATTCCAACCGCTGTCGCCCTCCTTTTTAGAATAAGTAGTATAGACACAGCTTTTTCCGTCATTGTCAAACTTTATGGCAGTTATCTCCTGATTATTTTTGTCGGAAATCGGCTCAGTGAACCAATACCCATCGTAAATATATGTTTTGTCCTGCTTTTCGTCGGAAACGGCCTCATTTGCCAACTGTTCTTCCTTTTGCTCATCCTTGACACTGTGGTCAAACACATCGGAGGAAGCGTCCTTTTTAATATCTCCTGAAAAAGTAACAGGCACACGATAGTTGTATATTTTGCTGTCATTAAGGAATTGAAAATTCATGCTGAAGGTATAAGTATAATCTGTACCGCTCTTTATATTTAGGTCATCGGCATAAAAGAAAATCGTCCTAAATGAGTTATCCACATTCTTTGTGTACTCATACTTATCGGTTATAGGATCATCTTTTATCATGTGCTTAGAGGTGACATCGCCTTTGTACAAATTAACTCCGTGGATATATTTAATTTTAGAGGAGTCTGCAATCTTGACATACACAACCTTTTGATTTTCGTTAATAATACCTGTACCCCGGGTGAATGACAACTCAGGTTTGTCGGGAGTTTCATTAGGTTTAACCACAAAAAAGTACAGACCGGAGGTAATGAGTGCAATAGTCAGCAATACTGCAACTATCACTCTGAAAATATTTTTCCGCTTTTCCTTTTTGTTATCGGTTTCTTCCCCTTCGGTAATCACGCCGTCGGCTGTGAGCAATACATACCCCTCGCCGGCATCACAATGAGCGCCGCAGTAGGGACAAACGGTCGTGCCGTCGGGTATATCCCTCAGGCAATTAAGACATCTTCTCATATAACAACCCTTTCGTTAAGTCTCATTTTGTTCAACAGACCTAATATAACACCTTTTTGAAAAATTCTCAACTGTTTATGAAAAAAATAGTTGACAACAGAATTTGTTTGCAGTATTATAGATATGGTTAGCAAGGACTAACCGACAGGTTGTCGGCGCTGACTGTATTTTTTGAAAAAAGGTTAGCACAGGCTAACAAACGGAGGGAATAGTTATGATGCCTTTATCAGTTCTCGGCGGCGGTGAAGACGCTGTGGTAAAGAGAGTAGGCGGAAAGCCCGAAGTAAAAAAGCATCTCGAAAACTTAGGCTTTGTTGTCGGAACAGATGTTACGGTAATCACCGAACAAAACGGTAATATTATAGTAAAGGTTAAAGAAACGCGAGTTGCTATAAGCAAGGAAATGGCAAATAAAATATTTGTTTGATATATTGAACACAAAGGAGGATGACAAATGAACAGTTTGAAGCAAGTAAAAGTCGGACAGACAGTCACCGTTAAAAAAATTCATGGTGAAGGTGCACTAAGACGCAGAATCATGGATATGGGCATCACAAAAGGTGTCGAAATCTATGTAAGAAAAGTTGCTCCCTTAGGTGACCCTATCGAAGTAACAGTAAGAGGCTACGAGCTTTCAATCAGAAAGAACGACGCCGAGCTTATCGAAGTTGAATAATTTTTAGGCCGACAGGTTAGCGATATCTAACCTACGTTCCGGTCAAAAAAGTTAGCAATATCTAACTAAATTCAGTCAAAAAGTTAGCGGTATCTAACTAAATAACAAACAAAGAGATGAAAGGAAACAATAATCAATGAGTATTCGCATTGCATTAGCCGGAAACCCGAACTGCGGTAAAACCACATTGTTCAACGCACTGACGGGTTCTAACCAGTATGTAGGTAACTGGCCCGGTGTAACAGTAGAAAAGAAAGAAGGTAAGCTGAAAAAGCACAATGATGTAATCATCACTGACCTTCCGGGTATTTACTCACTCTCTCCATACACACTCGAGGAAGTGGTTGCCCGTAATTATCTTATCGACGAAAAGCCTGATGCCGTTCTCAACATCATCGACGGTACAAATTTGGAAAGAAACCTCTACCTCACCACACAGGTAGTTGAGCTCGGAATTCCGGTAGTAGTAGCTATCAATATGATGGATGTCGTAAAAAAGAGAGGCGACAAAATCAACACCGATGAACTCTCCAGACAATTAGGTTGTAAAGTAGTAGAGATTTCCGCACTTAAAGGAACGGGCATCACAGAAGCTGCAGAGGCTGCAATTCAAGCAGCAGCTGGCGCTCCAACAGTTCCACAGCATACTTTCAGTGGCGTAGTTGAACACGCTATCGCACACATCGAAGAAGCAGCAGTTCATGATATGCCGGCAGAACAACAAAGATGGTATGCAATCAAAATTTTTGAAAAAGATGACAAAGTGCTTGAAAAGCTCAATCTTTCTGCAGATGTTATGGCTCATATCGACACAGATATCAAAGCAGCAGAGGACGAACTGGACGACGATGCAGAGTCTATAATCACAAATGAGAGATATGTTTACATAGGTTCTATCATTAAATCAGCGTATAAGAAAGCGAGCAAAGAGAAACTTTCTACTTCTGATAAAATAGATAAAATCGTAACTAACAGAATCCTGGGACTTCCGATATTTGCGCTCGTAATGTGGGCAGTTTACTACATTTCAATGCAATGGATAGGCGATAAAGCAACAAGTTGGGTAAACGATGTACTGTTCGGTGAATGGGTACCAAATTTCTTAACAGCTCACTTAGAGCCGCATATTGCACCGTGGCTGTTCGGCCTTATCAATGACGGTATCGTAGCCGGCGTAGGTGCTGTACTCGGTTTCGTACCTCAGATGCTCGTATTGTTCCTGCTCCTTGCGTTCTTGGAGGGCTGCGGATATATGAGCCGTGTCGCTTTTGTAATGGACAGAATATTCCGTCATTTCGGACTCTCCGGTAAGTCATTCATTCCTATGCTCATCGGCACAGGCTGCGGTGTTCCCGGTGTAATGGCATCTCGTACAATCGAAAATGAGCGTGACCGTCGTATGACTATCATGACTACAACATTTATCCCCTGTGGTGCAAAGCTGCCTATCATCGGTCTTATCGCCGGTGCATGCTTCGGTAATGCAGCATGGGTATCCACATCGGCTTACTTTGTCGGTGTTGCGGCAATTATTATTTCGGGCATCATGCTCAAAAAGACAAAAATGTTCGCCGGCGACCCTGCTCCTTTCGTAATGGAGCTTCCGGCATACCATCTGCCTACAGTAGGTACTGTACTCCGTTCCACTTGGGAGCGTGGTTGGTCATTCATTAAAAAAGCCGGTACAATAATCACATTGGCTACAATCCTTATCTGGTTCCTTCAGGCATTCACATTCAAGGGCGGATTCCAAATGACAGACGATATGGATATATCCATTCTTGCTTATATCGGAAAAGCATTCGCTTGGTTGTTCATACCACTCGGATGGGGTGGCTGGAAACCTGCAGTAGCAGCAGTAACCGGTCTTATCGCAAAAGAGAATGTAGTAGGTACATTTGGTATTCTCTATCACTTTGCAGGTGAACTGGCTGAAAACGGCGACGAAATCTGGGTTAACTTTGCACAGGATTTAGGCAACCTCAGCGGCGGTCATGTAGCACTGGCAGGTTATTCTTATCTCGTATTCAATCTCTTGTGCGCTCCTTGCTTTGCTGCAATCGGTGCTATCAAGAGAGAAATGAACAATGCAAAGTGGACATGGTTCGCAATCGGCTATCAGTGCGGATTCGCATACATCGTTTCTCTTATGATTTACCAAATCGGTTGTGCATTTGCAGGCGATGTTCACATTGTTGGTCTTATTGCAGCAGTTGTTGTTTTGGCTGCTCTCCTCTACATGCTGTTCAGAAAGAACAAGTATGACGACAACAGGCTTGAAATCAAGGTAAAAACCTCTAAGAAATAAAGTACACACAAGAAGGTTATAATATGTTAGCATTTTTAAAAGCAAATATATATAACATCATCACTATTGCGGTACTCGCAGTAATAGTAGCGTTGATAATAAACAGCCTAATAAAGAAGAAAAAATCAGGCAAGGGAAGCTGCGGCGGAGACTGCAGCTCCTGTGGAGTCGGCTGCAGCCATTCCACGGCATCAAAATATGTCACCACGCTACTGGTGATAGACGGTATGTCCTGTGGAATGTGCGAGGCACACATAAACGATGTAGTTCGCAGAGAGTTCAAAGTAAAGAGTGTACACTCATCACACAAAAACAAAACCTGCGAAATTGTATCCACGGAACCACTTGACGAAGAAAAGTTGAAAAAGGTTATAGGCGATACAGGATATACAGTAAAAGCTATACATAGTACAGCTAATGCAAAATAAAACACTTACTTCAATATTCCAAATACTCCTTAAAAAAGTCCGCTTCGGCGGGCTTTTTTATTAGTCAAAAGGCTCATAGTCTCGTTGACATAAAACAGTCGATATGATAGAATGAATATGACTAAAAAACATTTACTCATTACGGAGGCAACATATGGATAACGCATCCAAAAGCGCAAAAGAAATTGAAAAGGAAAAGAGTCTAAAAAAAAGCAGAAGATATTGCAAGTTAGTACGCCATTTTGTACCGATTAAGAAAAATAAAATTGTTTTCTCACAATTCGGTGGAAAGGGCTATGGCTGTAATCCAAAAGCAATAGCAGATGAATTTTTAAAGCGTGACAGAGACTATGATTTGGTGTGGCTACTAAAGAAAAACACTGATATATCTAAATCCGGACTGCCTAAAGGAGTTAGGGGCGTAGTAGCTAACAACAACTCATTGAACTCTCTCTACGAACTGCTAACAGCCAAGGTATGGATAAACAATATTCACTTCAATGTCCTAATAGACAAGGGACTGAGCAAGCGCAAGGGCAATATATACCTCAACACATTTCACGGCGGTATCACGCTAAAAAATGAGGGCAAGGATAAAAACACATATAAAGAAAACGCAAAGCTCAGCAATAAGGAGCTTATGTACAGAAAGGATGCAGAATATGTAGACTACATAACCTCTGCATGTGATACCGAAAAGCATGTACTTGAGGAATTTTTCTATAATCACGGTGAAATAGTAAAACTCGGTGACGCCCGTACTGATGTGCTTATCAATGGTGCTCCCGAAGTAGAAAAAAAGGTGCGCAAAAAGTACAAGATTCCTGATGGAACAAAAATTATACTCTACGCTCCGACTTTCCGCTCGGATATGAAGCTCCACTGGTATGATTTGGACTACGATGAAATTATCAATTCTTTAGAAAAAGAATACGGCTGTCCGTGGGTTATGATTATCAGACTCCACCCAAGGCTTGCCTCTAAGGCAAAGAAGATAATACCGAAGTCACCTAAATTTATAAACGGCAGTAACTACCTTGATATGCAGGACCTATTAGTGGCATCGGATATGATGATTTCCGACTACTCATCCTGTGTAACAGACTTTATGCTGACAAGGAAACCTGCATTTCTATATGTCCCTGACATTGATGAATACATTAAAAGTCGTGGAATGTACTTCGATTTAGACGAACTGCCGTTCCCATATGCACGAACAACAGATACGCTCATGGAGGTTATGAGTTCATTTGATGAACCCTCCTACAAAGAAAAAGTAAACAGCTTTGTTAAACGAATCGGATATTTAGATGACGGTCAATCTGCCAAGCGCATAGTAGATTTCTTAGAAGAAAAAATGTGGAAAAAATAATAAAAATAAAACAACCTTGTGAGAAAATCAAATCTCGCAAGGTTGTTTTTGTTTAATGATTATACGCCTGAATATGCGTTGAATCCACCGTCTACAGGAATATTTACACCTGTAATAAATCCTGAATAAGCCTCGTCGCAGAGGAACAAAAGTGTTCCGTCAAGCTCCTCCGGCTCACCGAATCGGTCCATAGGAGTGGCAGCAAGAATCTTGCCAGTACGCTCTGTAGGAGTGCCGTCCTCATTCCAGAGGAGAGCCGCATTCTGCTTAGTGGAGAAGAAGCCCGGTGCAATGGCATTAACTCTGATGCCCATAGGAGCAAAGTGAACAGCCATCCACTCCGTAAAGTTCTTAACAGCAGCCTTAGCCGCAGAATAAGCAGGGATACGGGTAAGAGGACGAAATGCGTTCATAGAAGTAATCATAACTATGCAGGCATTATCTTTTTCTACCATATCACGGGCGAACACCTGAGTGGGAATAAGAGTGCCCAAAAAGTTAAGATTGAATACAAAAGAAATACCATTAGGGTCCAAGTCGAAGAAGGTCTTAACATTCTCATCCTTCTGAACCAAATCAATCTTTTCGAGAGTATCCTTAGTGGTAGTACCCTTTGGGTTATTTCCGCCGGCGCCATTGAGCAAAATGTCGCAGGTGCCGAGCTTTTCGGCAATAATGTCTCTCGCCTTTTTCATAGAATCTATTTCCAAAACATTACAAGCAACAGCGATAGCCTCACCGCCGTCTGCATTGATTTCGTCGGCACACTTTTGTGCAGCCGCTTCGTTAAGGTCAAGGACAGCAACCTTGCAGCCCTGCTTAGCAAGAGTCTTGGCAAACTGGCCGCAAAGAACTCCGCCGCCGCCTGTAACAACTGCAACTCTGCCCTTCAAATTTTCGTGAGTCATAAGTACATCTCCGTTTTTATTTTCTTGATTTTTCTACTGCTTCCCACAAGCCGTTAAGATAGCAAGCACCTAACGCTCTGTCATAAAGTCCGTATCCCGGACGGGCAACTTCGCCCCAAATCATTCTGCCGTGGTCAGGTCTGACATAGCCGTCAAAGCCAACCTCTTGCAGTGCTTTGACTATCTCATACATATCGAGAGAGCCTGCAGCGCTTTCGTGGGCGGTCTCATTGAACCAGTGGTCATTGATTTTTACATTACGCAGATGAGCAAAATAAATTCTGTCCCCTGCCGCTTTTATAATCTCTACCATATCATTATTTGGACTTGCACCGAGAGAGCCTGTGCAGAGAGTAAGACCGTTATACTTGCTGGGTACCATAGCAAGAAGCTTTTGGACAGCTTCCTTGTCGGTAATGATACGAGGCAGACCGAATATGCCCCAGGGCGGATCATCCGGATGTATAGCCATCTTAACATCACATTCTTCACAAGTGGGCATAATAGCCTCCAAGAAATACTTTAGGTTAGTCCAAAGGTCATCCGCAGTTACACCCTTATATTTCTCGAACAGTTCTTTAATTTCGCCCATACGCTCAGTTTCCCATCCGGGCATAGCGTAGCCGTTTGAGTTATTGTCAATCTCTCTGAACATATCCTCCGGAGATTTGCCCTCTACCTGCTTGCCATCGTAGCAAAGGCAGGTTGAGCCGTCGGGGAGAGGCATATACAAGTCTGTCCTTGTCCAATCAAAAACGGGCATAAAGTTATAGCATATTACCTTTACGCCAACCTTTGACAAATTGCGGATAGACTCTTTGTAATTCTCGATATACTTATCTCTGGTGGGCAAGCCGAGCTTTATATCCTCGTGGACATTTACGCTCTCGATACATTCCATAGTCAGTCCGGCAGCGGTAATCTCGTCATACATAGCCTGTACTCTGTCCATAGTCCAAGCCTCGCCGGCAGGCAAATCGTGGAGTGCGGGAACTACTCCCACAACGCCCGGTATCTGCTTGATTTGGTCAAGTGAAACGGTGTCCTTATCTTTGCCGAACCATCTAAATGTCATTTGCATCGTCTATTCCTCCTTTGTTTTTATTATCGTGTTCATTTTAGCACAGAATCCCAATGTAATCAACAGAAAATATAATAATATTAGTCACTTTTTGAGTACATATTCTTTTCCTATATTTTCTATACAAAGAAGTTCTACTGTGGCGACGGCACAATCGGACTTGATTTCTGCATTTACCTCCTGGGACAAAATTTCGCAGTCGGAATAATCCTTTTCCAACTTTCTGTTGATTTCATCTTTTACCAGCGTACTGAGCTCCTTGTCGGTCAGGTCAACAGTATCGAGAGAATAGGGACGAACCGTCTTTTTTATGACGCCTATAGGGAGCACCTTTTTATTGAGTTTTACATACTCCGAGTCGATTTTGTCGTCGCTGTACATACGGTAGCTTGAGCCGATATACAGAGGCAGCTTAATACCGAAAAAGCACAATGTGCGATATGTTTTTTCCTTGTCATAGCTTTTGACTGCTTGGGAACGGCTGACAGTGACGGTAAATTTCTCTTTAACCTGTGCCATAAAATCGCCTCGTGCATGGGCAAACAAATTTTTCTTTTGTTCCCCACTCTCACGGACACCGGACACAAGAATATCTCCTGCCACGACACTGTCGCCCACTTTTGCCACCTGCCAGCCGTCATAGACCTTTGTGCTGACAATTATTCCGTCTTTTTTTGCCTTTAGGTTTACTGCCTTATTTTGCTTGCGGACATCGGGAATAGGTACGGTTTCGTTCAGCTCAACTACGGCTGTGGCTCCGTCTCTGTTGATATGCACCCACGCACATTTGTCAAAGGAAGCCATCATAAGACTCTCTAACCTGTCAATGTCGACACTCCTCCAATATGTACCTACCGAAAAATCATTTTCCTTCAAAAACGCTGTTACCTGCGAACTGGAAATTTTTTCATTACCCGTTACCTCCACATTCCACACAAATCCGTTCAAAAAGCAAATAATACCAACAAAGCAAAACAGACCGAGGAACAGTCCCGTGCGTGCCTTATACTTAGCCAAAAAGAATATGGGGCCATGTCTCTCGGATACACTGACAATACCTCCGTGAGCAAGGGCTATGCGGTGCAAAAAGAAATAGCTCTTAGGTCGGCAACGAGCTGTTATGCCTTTTTTTGTTCGTCTTATGTCATAGATATTGAGCCCTTTTTCGTAGCATTCGTTTATAAACCCCTCGCAAAAGCCATCGCTGAAAGTGAACACAACATATCCCAGCAGCCACCTAAGCAGCCTAACCATTACTCTCAAACTCCACGGATGCAATCACACCTTTGACTATTGCACCACGATATGAAAAAGAATTTATGTACAAATCCTGTCCCACAAATGTGACGCAATACTTGCCCATATTTATTTTGATTCTGTCTTTAGTATATTCGCATATTCCCTTCAGTCCGTCTATGACGCACTCGCTGTCACCGATAAGTTCAATATGGGGAGATACAGAATAAGACGCTATGCTGTCGCTGCTCTTTGCTTTTGCCAAAGTAATCACCGATATAATATATGAAATCAAAAAGTTTCATATCCACCTTTTGTGCTTAAAGAGAAAAAACAGCCCTGCCGTAACCAATACAAAAGTGCCTATAACGCCCGGATATCCCCACCGACTGTAAAGTTCGGGCATATAACGAAAATTCATTCCGTACCATCCGGCAATAAAAGAAAGGGGTGAAAATATCACTGTGACCAATGTAAATATTTTCATAATACGGTTCTGCTTCAGCTCGAGCTCGGACTCATATGCCTCTCTGAGATGAACAACGCTGTCAGACAAAAGGGTTACTCTCTCCTTAAGTCTGCTTATGCGTGCTATGAGTGTATCGAGATATTTTTCGTCGCCCTCACCCCATATCTCGTCATCGTACATTATGTGGGCAATATCCTCTATGCTGTCATAATAATCACGCATATGGAGCAATCTCTTTTTTACTTTCAGCAGAGACATATTACAATCGTCGTCTGTATCCGATGAGTGAATTTTGTTCTCTATGCAGTCCACATAATCCTCTGTGCTCTCAAAAAAATCATTGTCACCGGATATTATACTGTCGAAAAGAGCAAAGCAAAATTTTCGAATACTCATATCCGACGGAGAATATCTGCCCACGGCACTCAAAAAATCATCTCTCAAAGAACAGTCGTTGTCCCGTATCTCGCATACTATAACAAGATTTTTCATCACAAAAAATCCCATACTGTCGCTGTCATTTTTGTCTCGGGCGGGGTTAATAATATTAAGTGTTCCGTAGACGCAGTCGTCCGCTACCTGCGCAAAGGTGCGACGGCTGTTATTCTTGCACATAAAGGTCCACTCATCAGGCAGGCACAGACAATCTTTTATGCTCTCTGCACTGTCGGAATTTATAAAACCTACAGTCAAAAAATTTTCGCTGATACTGTCAGCCTCTACCGTAACCAAATCATCACTGTACTCATAAAACATATTATATTGTGTGCAGATAACTAAATTTATTGCAAAAATCTCTGCGGAATGGTATTATAATTTCGAGGTGAAATAATATGATATTTTTTGTCATAATTCTTATCGCCATAATTTGTATCGGGATAGAGGTTGCACCGAAGGACAGTTTTTTTGATGACTACTGCTCAAGGAGGCAAACTGCCACGATAAATGGTATTTTTTCGCTGTTTATATTTCTCAGTCACGCATCGCAATACATTCATTTAGGCGGCGTACTCGACAATCCGTATATCGCATTGCGGCTATATATGGGACAGCTTGTAGTAGCGACCTTTTTGTTCTATTCGGGCTACGGAATAATGGAGAGCATAACGAAAAAAGGCACACCCTATGTAAAGCAAATACCAAAGCACAGATTATTTAAGGTATGGTATCACTATGCTATAGTTGTGGCACTGTTTTTGTTAGTCAATCTTATATTCCAAAGGCCGTACAAAGCCACGGCAATAATTTTTTCGCTGACGGCATACACCAGCGTAGGCAACAGTAACTGGTATATATTCATAACCTTTACAATGTACCTGATTATATTCGCCTCCTTTATGATGTTCAAAAAATCCAAAGGATTGGCATTAGGCTCTGTAGCTGTACTGACGCTTGCTGTAGCGCTGATAGAGTACAAAGCAAACTGCGGCGCAAGATTCTATGACACGGTATTCTGCTTTGTGGCAGGTATGGTATTCTCTGTAGCTAAACCAAAGCTCCAAAGCTTTGTTATGAAAAGTGATATGGTGTGGGCAATATCCTTTACCGTGTTGCTGGGCGCATTTATAGGAATCGGAACGATAAGGCATATATCGGATGTGTACTACAACATATTTGCTATTCTGATGGTACTGCTGATAGTTATGATAACAATGAAGGTGAGAGTGGGAAACAACATTCTCGACTTTTTCGGCAGTCACATATTCAGCTTTTTTATACTGCAGCGCATACCGATGATTATACTCAGTGAAACGGGTGTAAATCACACAAAATACACATTTGTTGTGCTGAGCTTTGCAATCACAATATGCCTGGCAACAGTCTTTGATAAATGTATGGCAAAGTTGGACGAAAAAGTGTATAAAAAAATCGGCTGACCCCTTGACAGCCGTAGTATCATATTATGTGAAAAAAACGAAAGAAAGGAAAAATATTATGAATAAAAAACTTGTACCTGTTACACTGCTCACCGGATATTTGGGAGCAGGAAAAACAACGTTGTTGAACCATGTGCTCGCTAATCAAGAGGGCTATAAGGTAGCAGTAATAGTAAACGACATCGGTGAGGTAAATATCGACGCATCACTGATAGCAAAGGGCGGAAATGTTACTCAACAGGACGAAAATCTCGTACCTCTTTCAAACGGCTGTATCTGCTGCACACTCAAGGTAGACTTGATGAAACAAATAATCTCACTGTGCCAAAGCGGACGCTTTGACTACATTCTTATCGAGGCAAGCGGAATATGTGAGCCGGGTCCAATCGCAGGCTCAATCTGTATGCTGGACGGCACAGACCCGAGAGCACAAATGCCGGCAGTCTGCTATCTGGACAATGTAGTAACAGTAGTAGACGCACTGCGTATGGTGGACGAATTTGTGGCAGGAGAATCTCTCATTGACCACGAACTCGACGAGGATGATATCGAAAATCTGTTGGTAGAACAAATTGAATACTGCACAACTATCATACTGAACAAAATCGATCAGGTATCAGACGAGGACAAAGAAAAGATACTGAAGGTAATCAAAACTCTCCAACCGGAAGCAAAAATAATCGA
Source organism: uncultured Oscillospiraceae bacterium (assembly GCA_900548085.1). Taxonomy (GTDB): domain Bacteria; phylum Bacillota; class Clostridia; order Oscillospirales; family Acutalibacteraceae; genus Eubacterium_R. The sequence goes on from URJF01000016.1 coordinate 13,078, forward strand.
AGCAAGTTACGGCGATGTGCCTGTATCCGAAATACTCGATACTCACAATTTTGACTACGACAAAATTCTCAACTCTCCCGGCTGGGTAAAGGCTATGGAAGGCGAAGAAGAAAACGAGGACGAAGGCGAAAGCGAAGAATATGGCATAAGCACCTTTGTCTACGAATCACTGCCTCCTCTTGACAAGCAGAAGTTTGAAAACTTTGTATTCGCTCACTATCCAAAGAGTGTAATCAGAGCTAAAGGTCTGTTTTGGATTACCGAGGCTCCGGACACAGCATATATTTTTGAGCAAAGCGGAAAACAAAAGACCGCTACTGATGACGGAAAATGGATAGCAGCCTTTCCGGAAGCACAGCGCAGACAAATCCTCGCTATGAATCCTGACATTGCTGCCTCTTGGGACGAGCAATACGGTGACAGAACAAACAAAATAGTTTTCATCGGTCACAATATGGACAAAGAAGAAATCACAAAGGCTCTGGATGCCTGCAAAGCATAAGCAAAACAGCCAAAAAGTCACGAACAAAAAGTTCGTGACTTTTTCTGATATATGTACACAAACGAAGAAAGACCGAGCATAACACTCGGTCTTTCCCCTCTCTGTCTATAACAAACTATAGGAGGACAGGTTACTTGAAACGGTTGCGGCTCCGTTTCAAGCGTGACTATATTATAGCAGATATAAACAATTTGTCAAGGGTTAAGTTGAAAGATTTTTGGCAATTTCTACAACGAATAGCAAATGGTGTATATTTTTGTCGAACAAAATCGAGTAAAAAAATTTTTTTGGACTTTTTCCCCATCGGGTATTGACAAAGAACATTTGTTCTACTAAGATAAAAAGCAGATTGACCCACCACTCATGTCAGTCGATACAAAAAGAAAGAAGGAGCAGCAGATGACAATTAACGAATTGGCGAATGAATACACTCAGCAGTACAATGTTCTGTGTGCAAAAATGGATGCGCTGAAACCGCTTCTGTGCGTCTATACCGGCAAAGAACTGTATCTACTGAGAAAACGAATACGAATATATTACGATATGGCTTGTGAATGCAAAAGAACAGCATCACTGCTCAACGGGTATTATGATGAGGAGGTTTGTTATGGTTGATTTTGTGAGCAATTATTACTACAACATAGGAGATAAATACTCCGACGAGGACAAAAGCCGAGCAAAACAAAAGGCTGTAGGCACCGTACTGCCTCTCATAATGGAAAACGAGCTGACGAAAAAGCAGAGCGTATGTCTGAGATACAAGTATATAAACGGCAAAACCCAAAAGGAGATAGCAAATCTGATGAAGTTGTCACAACCCACTGTATCACGCCACATAAATGCCGCAAAGGAGATTTTGAACAACAGCCTAAAATACTGCTATATAGCTCTCGAAAAAGGCATAGACGAATACGAAAAGGAACAACAGCATATATAATCAGACCAAGGATAAGGCAATCCGAGGGCAAAGCCACCTTATCCATACAGCCTGTAGTTTTCATCACTACATAGTATGAAAAAAACGGAAAATAGTACGGAGCGACCGAGTCATTCGTACTATTTTTTATTGTAATAAACATTATATTGTGGTATAATATTTTGGATTAAAAAAAGAGGTGATGTTATGAGAGAATATAACGGAAAGATAACAGGAGAAGCACTCACTATAGTAAGTGCAACTAACACAGCAACCGCCGCAGGCAGCGGCTCACTGCAGGTATTCGGCACACCGTTTATGATTGCGCTTATGGAGGAGGCGACCTGCAATGCCGTATCCGATTTGTTAGAGGACAATGAAACTACTGTCGGCACAGCAATAAATGTCACTCATGACAAAGCCAGCGGAATCGGCACGGTTATCCATGCAAACGCTACTCTCACAGACATCGACAGACGCAAACTTACCTTTGAAGTCGTAGCAAAAGAAGAGGACGGTGCCGTAATAGGAAAAGGTACTATTCAACGCTTTTTGGTAGACAGCAAAAGGTTTATGAAAAAGGTAGAAGCAAAATGATTTATAACGCAGTAATTTTTGACTTTGACGGTACCGTGTGTGATACCGGCGAGGGAATAAAAAAGAGTGCACAATACGCATTGGAGTCCTATGGAATAGAATGTCCCGACTGGAAAGAGCTTGACTTTTTTATCGGTCCTCCCCTGCTGGTAACATTCCAAGAAAGGTTCGGTCAAAGTGCTGCCAACGCCGAAAAGCTGGTCCAAAAATATCGTGAAAGGTACACTAACATAGGAGTCTACGAAAGCGAGCCGTACGATGGAATAAAGGATTTGCTGAAAAGGCTTAAAAGCTATGGAATTAAGATAGGCATTGCCTCATCAAAGCCTAAAAAATATGTTGTGGAACTATTAGACAAATTCAATCTGACAAAATATTTTGACAGCATATGTGCAGTCAGCTTTAATGCCGACTGCGAATCTAAGGCAAGCATAATACACAGATGTATAACCGAGATGGATGTTACTGCTGACAAAGCACTTATGGTAGGTGACCGCTCTTACGACATTGACGGTGCAAGAGAAAACCATATTGACGGAGTAGGCGTGCTGTGGGGCTACGGAAACAAATTTGAGTTCATAGACTGCAAAGCAAAATACATCGCAAAGACTCCTGATGATGTGGAGGCTGTTGCAATAGGTATGTACGAAAGATGCGACAGCAGTCAGAAAATATTCGACGGTCACATAGTCAAAATGCACCTAGACAATATTCTGCTCTGCGATGACACAAAGGCACAAAGAGAATGTGTGGACCACCCGGGTGGAGTTGGTGTTATTGCAGTTACCGACGAGGACGAAGTTATCATGGTCCGTCAGTTCCGCTATCCATACAAGGAGCTGATTTATGAAATCCCTGCCGGAAAATTGGACGGCAAAGAGAATCCGTTGGACGCCGGCAAGCGTGAGTTCAAAGAAGAATGCGGCGGAGAGGCTGAGGAATACATCTCATTAGGTGAAGTATATCCTACGCCGGGATACACTAACGAGGTAATACATCTCTATTGGGCAAAGGGGCTGACCTTTGGTGAACAGCATTTGGACGAAGGCGAGCTTCTGACTGTCACAAAAATGAAATTCGACACATTGTACAAAAAGGTTATGAACGGCGAAATTAAGGACGCTAAAACTGTTATCGCCGCACTAAAGCTAAAGGAATTGAGAAATAGAGAATAATGGTATATTTGGACAACAGTGCCACAACAAAGCCCGAAAAGGCAGTGGCAGACAAAGTGTACAAAATGCTGACGGAGTGCTACGGCAACCCCTCCAGCTTTCACAAGGCAGGATTAGACGCAAATGCAGAAATCAGAAAAGCAAGGCAGCACATAGCAAAGGCTTTGTCCTGCGATGCAGATGAGATATTCTTCACCTCAGGCGGAACAGAGGCAAACAACCTTGCCGTGTTCGGTACTGCCGCCGCAAACAAGCGAAAGGGCAACCGCATAGTGACCACAGCCATAGAGCACGAAAGTATTATGGAATCGGTTGCAGAGCTTGAAAAGCAAGGATTTGAGGTGATTCGCCTTATGCCCGACAAGTACGGTAATATCACCAAGGAGCAAATCTTTGAGGCTGTCAACAGCGACACGATACTCGTGAGTATGATGTACATAAACAACGAGGTAGGTTCTGTACTGCCTGTAGAGGCGATAAAAAAAGCTGTAGCGAGAGCAAAAGCACCGGCACTGATACACATAGATTGTGTCCAAGCATTCGGCAAGGTAGAAATCAAGCCGCAAAAGCTGGGAGCAGATTTGGTTACGGTCACCGCACACAAAATCCACGGTCCTAAAGGTGTAGGTGCACTATACATAAAAAAGGGCACACGCATAATCCCGAGAGTGTACGGCGGAGAGCAGGAGAAAAAAATTCGTCCCGGCACAGAAGCGGCACCTCTCATAGCCGGATTTGGCGTTGCGGCAGATATGATACCCAACCTAAAGGAGCAAACAGCAAGGGCTCAGGAGCTTTGTGACTATGCAAAGGAGCAGTTGTCGCAAATACCACAACTAAAAATAAACAGCGGCGAGAACGCAAGCCCGTACATACTGAACATATATGTTCCTGTATTTATGACGAGTCAAACAGTAGTACAGCATCTGTCGAGCAAATACGAAATCTGTATCAGCAACGGATCTGCCTGTGCAAAGGGCAAAAAGAGTCATGTGCTCACTGCTATGAAGCTGCCGGACAATGTGACCGAACGGTCTGTGAGAATCAGCTTTTCTCGTCACAACACAAAAGAAGATATAGACGCATTAGTCAATGCGCTGAAAGAAACAACAAGAGATTATCCAATCAGATAGGAAAAAGTTATGCAGGAAATTGTACTGATAAAAAACGGAGAATTAGTGCTCAAGGGACTTAATCGCAGTTCCTTTGAGGACGTACTGATAAAAAATATGCGAAAGGCGCTGAAGCCTTTGGGCGAATTCACCTTTACCAAGAGTCAGAGCACTATTATGGTTGAGCCGGTAGATAAAGAAACCGACCTTGACGACGCAGTGGATAAACTAAAAAAAGTGTTCGGAATAGCTGCTCTGTCCCGTGCGGCAATAGCAGAAAAAAGTATGGACTCAATAAGAGAAACCACTCTCGAATACTTAGAGGAGGAGCTCGAGGAGGCTTCTACATTTAAAGTAGAGGCGAAACGCAGTGACAAAAAGTTCCCGATGAAATCTCCCGAAATATGCAGAGAACTGGGTGGAGACATTTTGTCAAAGTTCAATCATCTCAAGGTGGATGTACACAATCCCGACATAGTGGTTACTGTAGAAATCAGAGACAACTACGCATTCATAAGAGGAAACAACATAAAGGGTGCGGGCGGTATGCCTGTAGGAACAAGCGGTCGTGCGGCAACGCTGATAAGCGGCGGCATCGACTCCCCTGTTGCATCATATATGATGGCTAAGAGGGGCATTGAGCTGGTAGCAGTACACTTTGCGTCTCCGCCATACACCACTGAGCTGGCAGAACAAAAGGTAATGGATTTGCTGAAAAAAGTAGCGGCATATTCGGGCCATATCACAACATATGTAGTACCGTTTACCGAGATACAAGAGCAAATTAGGGACAAATGCCCTGAGGTATATTTCACCATAATTATGAGAAGATATATGATGAGGATTGCAGAAAAGCTCGCTAAACTGCAAAACTGTAGTGCACTCATCACAGGTGAAAGTGTAGGTCAGGTCGCAAGCCAAACCATATATGCTTTGGGCTGTACTGATGCAGTGACAACCATACCTGTATTCAGACCGTGTATCGGAATGGACAAGGACGAAATCGTGCGTATTTCACGAAAAATCGACACCTTCGAGACCTCCATTCAGCCATACGAGGACTGCTGTACCGTGTTCACACCAAAGCACCCAAAAACAAGACCAAAACTCAACGAAATAGAAGAAGCAGAGGCTGTAATGAACAGCGAGGAGCTGATACAGCACGCTGTAGATAATGTAAGAAAAACTGTAATCTATGGATAAGAACGAACTTGACGAAATTCTGGCTTCTATAAAAAACAGAGGTCAGAGCGTAAATGAAATAATAAATGCTTTGCCGGATCCGGAACCGCTTGAGCCTCCAAAGCCAAAAGTAACTTCCCCCGCTGCAGTACCTACAGTAAAAGCCGATGCAGAAAAGTCTGAGCCGATACAACCGGTTGTACCTAAAACTGAGGCTGTTGAAAAACAAAAATCTGCGCCGATCCCAAAGAGCGAGGAGACAGAGAGCGTACATTTTCATCTCCAAATTGAGAACGAAAAACCTATGCC
>URJF01000017.1 GCA_900548085.1 uncultured Oscillospiraceae bacterium
GATGGTCGTCATACCCGCCGCACCATCATCCGCAGCCCGAGTTATACTACTATCAGTTTGACCATCCTGAAGGTTTTGGCGCAGGATTTGAGGGCGACACTCCGTACAAGACAGAGAACGGCTCTTGTTTGTGCATTCGTGGCGGAAATGCTCATCAGCAGGTTACCGCTCCCGGATTTGAGATGTACTATGTATGGCTCATCCGTCACTTAGACGGTGATCCGTGGGATAAAACAAGAATCTATGTACCGGAATATGAGTGGCTTGCAAATGCAGAATAAACAGGGAATAATCCTAAAGGATTATAAAGAGATAAAAGAGATACTCGCCCAAAACGGAGTCCAAAGGCCATTTTTGTGCTGTGGCAAGAGTTTTGAAAAAACAGAGCTGTTTAGGTATCTCAAAAAATTTAATATTGTAGTTTTTGACAAAATCAGACCTAATCCCAGATTTGAGGATATGGTTCTGGGAGCAGAGCTGTTTCAGTCTGAGGGCTGCGATTTTATGATAGCGGCAGGCGGCGGATCACCGATGGATACCGCCAAGATGATTAGACTTATGACTACCAATCCACTGGATACTTGTCTCACCGAGCCAATGGAGGATAATGATATAAAGTCTCTCTTTATCCCTACCACAGCCGGCACAGGTGCAGAGGCAACTAAGACCTCTGTGTTCTACATAAACGAAAAGGATAAGATGAGTATAGGCAATCTTTTGTTCCTGCCGGATTATGTTATTCTCGACGAGAGTCTGCTCACTACACTCCCTGAGTATCAGCGCAAGTGCACCTGTCTCGATGCTCTTTGTCACGCTATAGAGAGCTATTGGAATGTTAATTCCACAGACGAGAGCAAGGTATATGCAGAAAAAGCTATCAGACTGTTTTTTGAGAACAAGGATGGCTATACGTCAAATACTCCCGAGGGTAACCGTGGTATGCTGATGGCGTCCTATTACGGAGGAAAGGCGATAAATCTCACAGGTACTACCGCCGCACACGCTATGTGTTACAATATCACTATGAACTGCGGTATTGCTCACGGCCATTCCGTAGCAGTCGATTTGGCAGAAATATGGAAATTTATGCTCTCCCATAACGAAAACGTAAATGATAAGCGAGGCAGAGATTATGTTCTGTCCGTGTTTGACGAGGTAGCCAAAATTATGGGCGGCAAGACCGCTGAGGACGGTCAAAGAATTTTTGCATCATTGCTGACAGAGTTCAATCTTGAGTATCCTAAGATTGATGAGGGCAGAATAGATGAGTTTGTAGCAAAGGTGGATGTGAGCCGCCTCGGCAAAAACCCAACAAAGCTGTCATCCGATGATGTACGAACAATCTACAAAAGTATATTGCTGTAAGATATTACAAAACAAAAAGGCATCGAAGTTTTACTTCGATGCCTTTGGTTATGTCGTTTTTTACAGCTCGGCGATAACTTCTACTTCGCACAGAACTCCTTTTGGAAGGTCCTTTACTGCTACGCATGAACGAGCCGGTTTGCTTGTGAAATAAGCGCCGTAAATCTCGTTGAATTTGCCGAAATCGTTAATATCGGCGAGGAAACAAACAGTTTTGACTACCTTGTCGAGAGAGGTACCTGCTGCCTCACAAACAGCTTTCAGGTTTTCGCAAACCTGGGTGGTCTGTTCTTCAATAGTCTTTGCTTCTACGGTGTTTGTAGCCGGATTGATTGCGATTTGACCCGAAGAAAAGAGGAGACCGTTAGCCTTTACTGCCTGGCTGTATGGTCCGATAGCTCCCGGTGCATTATTTGTTGATACATATTCCATAGTTATATCTCCTTTGTTATTCACATACCTTAAAGCCGGCATCGGTCAGTGCTTGTTTTACTGTCACGATGTGCTCAAAGTTTCTTGTTTCTATTCCTATCTTGAGATAGCAGTCGGTGATGTTCATATCGAGGTCGGTTGAGTCATAGTTGACCGATACAACATTAGCTCCCTGATCTGCTATGATTTGGCTGACACCGCTGAGCTGACCGGGCTGGTCGGACAGAGCGATAACGATATTAGCTGTTCTGCCACCCATTTTCAGACCTCTCTCTATTACTCGTGAGAGGATGGTAACATCGATATTACCGCCTGATACAACACAGCATACATTTTTGCCTTCAATATTAGGAATCTTGCCGTTCATTACAGCTGCTACAGGAACTGCGCCTGCACCCTCTGATATGAGCTTTTGCTGTTCGAGGAGAGTAAGGATAGCAAAAGCGATTTCGTCGTCAGTTACCGTTACTATTCCATCCACATACTTTTTGCACAGGTCATATGTAAGGGTACCGGGTGTCTTTACTGCGATACCGTCTGCGATAGTATTTACTGAGTCGAGAGTTTCTATTTTGTCATCGGCAATGCTGTGCTCCATAGACGGTGCACCTGCTGCCTGAACGCCGTAAACCTTGCAGTCCGGTTTAAGCTGCTTGATTGTATAAGCAACACCGCCGATAAGTCCGCCGCCGCCGATAGGTACTACTACCACATCAACATCGGGGAGTTGATTGATTATTTCCAGACCGATAGTGCCCTGACCTGCGATAACATCGGGGTCGTTGAACGGGTGAATAAAGGTCATTCCTTTTTCGTCCTTAATCTGCAATGCTTTGTTGTAGGCGTCGTCATAGACACCCTTTACCAGACAAACCTCTGCACCGTATCTCTTTGTGGCTTCAACCTTGCTGATGGGAGCGCCGTCCGGAAGGCAGATAATGGATTTTATTCCGTTTTTGGTAGATGCGAGAGCAACGCCCTGAGCGTGATTGCCTGCCGAGCAAGCGATAACACCCTTTTTCTTTTCTTCATCGGAGAGCTGGCTGATTTTGAAATAAGAGCCTCTGATTTTGAAAGAGCCTGTAACCTGCAGATTTTCTGTCTTTAGGTAAACATTGGCGGATGGGTTGATTTTTGGAGCCGCAATCATATCTGTTTTTCTGATTACTTTTTTCAGTACATTAGATGCAGCATATACTCTGTCAAGTGATAGCATATTTTGGTCCTCTTACATTTTTATAGTTTATTAAATTATTATATCATCTTTGTCGGAGATGTCAATTATTTTAATATTGCCGTTACAGGCTTGTCTATGACCATACTGTCCGGTGTAACCTTGCAGTCATACACCAGCACCTCTACACCATTGTCATTTGCTTTTTGTAAAGCGGCGGCAAAATGTTTGTCGGTATCTGTATTTGGCTTAAATTCATTGCAGCCTTTCATCTGCACAACAAAAAGCACAGCCGAACGATAGCCTGCCTTTTTGGCACTGATTAGCTCATTCAGATGTTTTGTTCCTCTTTCGGTGGGAGCGTCGGGAAACATTGCTGTACCATCCTTTTCCAGTGTGACTCCCTTTACTTCTACAAATGCCTTTTCTTTTTCGTTTTCCAAATAAAAATCAAATCGTGAATTGCCGTATTTTGTTTCGGGCTTTACTATGGTGGGGTGAGCCAAAAAATTCCCATCGCACAGCCATTGGTAAGCTGCTTTGTTAGGGCTTTGGGAGTCCATATTTATCAGTGTGTTACCTTTCATCACGGCGACAAGGTCGTATTTTGTTTTTCTGTTTGGATTGTCGGATTTTTCAAGATAGACCGTCGCTTCGGGCGTGAGCAGTTCTCGACATCTGCCTGTATTTTTTACATGAACAGTTTCGGTGATTTTGCCCACTCGGCAGTGTGCAATAAATCTGTTTGGGCGGTCTATAAATTTTGCTTCTGTTATATTATCATATTTCATAATGATAGAGTAATTCAACAGATGGCGAATGTCAATATTATTTCTTGACTTTACTACTGTTTTATTATAAAATTAACTTGTGTATCGTTTCCTGATTAGGAGGATTTTTATGAAAACGGTAAAAAGAATTTTGTCGGTGCTTATGACAGTTGCGTTGGTTGCTGTTATGTTCGCCGGTTGTTCGTCCAAAGAAAACCAAAAATACAGTGATGAGGTTTGTATTATAGGCTACACCGAGTCAGTCGCTCCGTTTTTGGAAGTAGACAAAAACGGCAAAGCTACAGGCTTTTATGCTGACCTTTGGAAAAATATTTTTGATGATGTAAAGGGCGACCTAAAGAGCTATGTTTTTGAAAAGATTGATGACGGATATCAGCTTGAGGAAGAAGGCGGCTTTACCAACAAAGGCGACAATAACGAGTACAGCGCTTGTCTCCTTATGGGTGCAGTAAAGAAAAACAGCGGCACATTCAACGAGGATTATTCCTACACCGAGCCGATTGTTACAGACAGAGTTATATCAATAACCAAAAAGGGAAGCAAGATAAAAACTTATTCCGATTTTGACGGAGCTGAGGTAATCACTCTTTCGGACGCAGCTGACAATGCAGTAAAAGAGAATGCTGCTGTGTTTGCAAATGCAAAGTCCGTTGAGACTGCTAAGGATATTGATTCGGCACTTAAGGCTATAGACAGCGGTGATGCAGATGTCCTTGTTACGGATGAGTTCACTCTTATGCCCACAGGCAAGGTAAAGTCATATACAGAGCTTAAGGGAGAGCTTGATACAATCGATTATGTAATCGCCTGCAAAAAGTTCAGCGGTTGGAAAGATTCAATCAACGAGGCTGTTCGTGAGCAAAAGAGCACAAAGTACGGCAACGGCGACACCTTTACCCCGCTTGTAGAAAAATATTTCGGCTACAATGCATCGTCATTCAATTATGTTTCGGACGGTGACAAGCAGTAATAAATAAAAAAATCCCTGCAAACATTTCGTTTGCAGGGATTTTTTGCGTTTTAGTATCCTAAATTTTCGTTTACTATTATCACTTTTATTCTGTCCTTGTGTCTCTGCTGAGCTGTTACTACATAGTTGCAGCAAACTCTTGCGGCACTGTGACATCCATCGCAAATGAATGGACTTTCTGTATCTAAAGATATGCAGTGTCCTGTTTTTGCACAAGGGGTGAGGCAATTCAGTCTGTTGCAGTTTGCCGGAGCAGAAATTTCTTTGACTCTCTTTATTGCGGCATCAATGTTTGGCACAATTTTGTTTTTGCCCACTATCATTATTACCTGCTTCGGTCCGTAGACTATGCATGATACTCGGTTTGAGTTACCGTCAACATTGTACAGCTCGCCTCGTTCTGTTACTGCGTTTGAGGAACAAAAATATGTGTCTGCACCGTATGCTCTGATATACATTTGGCGCAGATCCTCGCCCTCTAATCCTCTCCTGTCGGCAAAATCATAGTCGCCGCTCTCTAATATTTCACTGAATACACCGGTTTCAAAAAGTGTTTCTGACCCGCCGTTAGATATGGTTTCACCTTTATTCAGCAGTGTTTTTATCAGCGGTACCACTTCTTCCTTAGTTTCGACATAATATGCTTTCATATTATTTTTTTCGAGAGCAGTCATAGTCTTTTTTATGTATTCTTCCATACTTTCACCTTATTCCCAGTATTTTCTGTCCAAGGCTCTGAATTGGAGAGCCTCAGCTATGTGTTCAAATTCTATATTCTCACTGCCTGCCAAATCGGCGATAGTTCTCGCAACACGGAGTACCTTGTCATAGGCTCTGCCCGACATTCCCAATCGCTCAAAGCTGTTTTTCATCAGCATATTTGCGTCATCGGTCATGGTGCAATATTCCCTTGTAGCTGCGGCAGTCATATTTGCGTTACAGCTTATGCCTGTTCCGGCAAATCTTTTGTTTTGTATCTCACGGGCCTTGTTGACTCTCTCACGGATAGCTGCGCTGGACTCTTCCTTTTCTTTGCTGGATATAGTTTCATATTCGACATTCTGCACCTCCACATGAATGTCTATTCTGTCCAGCAGAGGACCGGATATTTTGTCCTTGTATCTTTTCAGCATGGCTTCACTGCAAGTGCATTGACGGGTGGGATGTCCCTTGTATCCGCAGGGGCATGGATTCATTGCCGCAACGAGCATCATATTGGAGGGATATGTCACGGAGCCTGTTGTTCTCGTGATAGTTACCATTCCGTCCTCAAGCGGCTGACGGAGCGCTTCTTTAGCTCTCCTGTCGAATTCGGGAAATTCGTCCAAAAACAAAACTCCGTTGTGTGCCAAACTGATTTCGCCCGGACGGGGGACAGCACCGCCGCCTGTCAGTCCTTGTGCCGACACGGTGTGATGCGGATGTCTGAACGGTCGTCTCGATATGAGCTTAACATTCTCAGGCAGTTCGCCTGCCACAGAATATATTTTTGTGGTTTCTATTTTTTCCTCAAAAGTCATTTGGGGCAAAATAGAACCTATTCGTTTCGCCAGCATGGACTTCCCTGTGCCTGGAGGGCCAATCATCAGTATATTGTGACCTCCTGCCGCAGCGATTTCCAAAGCGTGCTTTGCCTGTGCCTGTCCACGCACATCACAATAGTCCAGCTCCTCGTCCCACACCTCGTCATCTTTTATTTCACTTGACATAGGTTCAACGTAGAATATGCCGTTCAGGTGTGCGAGTATATCACGAATGTTTGCGGCAGGGAGTACATCTATACCCTCCACCACACTTGCCTCTGTAGCATTTTGTATAGGTACAAAAATTGCTTTTGTGCCGCTTTCCTTAGCCTTCAGCACCATTGACAATACACCGTTTGCACTGCGTATTTCGCCATCCAGCGACAACTCGCCTATGAATGCGTAGTCGTCTATGTTTCCACTGATTTGACCGCTCGCCTTCAGTATAGCTACGAGTATTGGCAGGTCATATATTGGCCCCTCTTTTTTTATGTCCGCAGGTGCAATATTGACCGTTATGCGTGATATGGGAAAGTCAAGTCCTGTATTTTTTATTGAGGCTCTGACTCGCTCTCGGCTCTCTTTTACCGATGCATCGGGCAGACCTACTATATCAAATCTCGGCAATCCCGAGCTGATGTCGGCCTCTACCTGAACATCAAAGCTGTCTATTCCGAGTATTCCCTCACTTTTGACTTTTGCAAACATTTTTATCACCGATTATTATTATACTAAATATTTGGTATATTGACAACTCCAAATAATAATATTAAAATGGAGTCAATAATATATGTGGGGTGTTAATATGGATATAAACAAATTGTATCGCCAATGGCTCAATAACGCAACCGATGATCCTGACCTCATCACAGAGTTGAAGAGTATAGAGGGTAAGGATGACGAGATTCTCGACAGATTTTATCGCTCATTAGAGTTCGGTACAGCAGGTCTTCGTGGCGTAATCGGTGCAGGAACTAACAGAATGAATATCTATACCGTAGGTCGTGCCACTCAGGGACTTGCAGATTACCTTAACAGCAAGTACGACAGTCCGTCTGTTGCCATAGGATATGACTCTCGTATCAAGAGCGAGTATTTCAGCCGTGAGGCAGCTTCTGTCTTGGCGGCTAACGGTGTGAAGGTGTATATTTATGATGAGCTTGAGCCTACCCCGTGTTTGTCCTTTGCCGTAAGACATTTTCATACATCGGGCGGAATCATTCTTACCGCCTCTCATAATCCGGCAAAGTACAACGGCTATAAGTGCTATAACCACCGTGGCTACCAAATGACTGACGAGGAAGCAGATGAAACCTATGGATATATCCAAAAGGTAGATTATTTTGGCGGAATAAAGAAGGTTGATTTTGACTCGGCAGTAAAGGATGGCAAAATCGAATATATCGGACAAGATACTATAGAACTGTTTTTGAATGAGGTACAAAAGCAGTGTATCAACCCCGACATTATCAAATCTGCCGATTTAAAAGTTATTTATACTCCTCTTAACGGAACCGGCAACAAACCTGTCAGAGCTATTCTCAAAAGAATAGGTATAAAAAATGTTTATGCCGTACCCGAGCAGGAAAAGCCTGACGGCAATTTCCCTACTTGCCCATTTCCTAATCCTGAAATTAAGCAGGTGTTTGAGCTCGGTCTCGAAATGAACAAAAAAATAGGGGCAGATATTCTTCTTGCCACCGATCCGGACTGTGACCGTGTCGGTATCGCCGTACCCGACAAGAGCGGCGAGCTTGTGCTTATGAGCGGCAATGAGGTCGGAGCAATGCTGTTGAACTACATTCTTTCGCAAAGAAAAGAAAAGGGAACATTGCCTGAGTCTGCTATAGCGGTAAAGAGCTTTGTCAGTACCGATTTGGCAGAAGTTATCGCAAAGAGATATAACTGCCGTTTCAAAAATCTTTTGACCGGCTTTAAATATATCGGCGAACTGATTACAAATCTTGAGGCTGAGGGAAAAGCAGATGATTTTGTTATGGGCTTTGAAGAGTCCTACGGCTATCTTGCCGGAACTCACGCAAGAGATAAGGACGCTGTAGTTGCCTCTATGCTCATTTGTGAAATGGCAGCTTATTACAAAACTAAGAATATGAATCTTGTGGATGTAATGAACAGCCTGTACGATGAGTATGGCTATTATGCTAATGATGTTGAGTCCTACACCTTTGAGGGTGCGGCAGGTATGGAAAAGATGGCAGAGATTATGGACAATCTTCGCCAAAATTCGCCTAAGCAGATTGGCGGACTTGACGTAACGGCAGTGTCGGATTATGAGAGCGGCACCACAGTGCATACCGACGGCAGAACAGAGACTATTGATTTGCCGAAATCAAATGTCATCGCTTTTGCATTGACTGACGGAAATAAGGTTATCGTCAGACCGTCCGGTACAGAGCCTAAGATAAAGGCATATATCACTGCTATAGGCTCTGACAGAAAGAGTGCCGACGATTTGGCAAAGGTTCTCGTTTCTGCCGCAAGCGAATTTATGAAATAAGAGGTAAAAAAGATGAATAGAGGATGGGTAAAGATTACCGCAATTATTCTTGCGGCATTGATGGCATTGAGTGGTCTCAGTGCAGGCATATTTGCATTTATTCATTGACAAAAACAGCAATCTCATATTCGAGATTGCTGTTTTTTTATTCTTTTATAAGTATGTCGAAAAATCCGTTTTCTTTTGTTTTGTATCCCTTGTGATTATACAGATTTATTTTTGAGTGCTGAACTATATAGCATTTTTTTGTAAGCACGACTGTATCCGAGTTTGAGATTGTGATTGTGTCGGATACCTTTATTTTATTACTCATTGCATTTTCGGGGTGCAGACCTGTGTAGACACCTATTTCTTCTTTTAAAGGTTTGTTTATGTAATAGCCTTTTCCTGATTTTTCGGTCTTGGTATATGAGTTCAGCATACAGTCGAGAAAATCATTTAGATTTTCGTTTTGCCGATAGTAGTACAAATAAACAAGAGTGTGCCTGTCACCCTGTGGATTACAGAGTATGGTGGTGTCATTCGGACTTATGCTGTCGGATTCGTCGAGACACATTTTCAGACTGTCACCGTAGGAATATTCATACGACATGGTATTGTTCACATATACAGTAAAGAATTCCGCTCCGAAAATTATTAGCGAGGCAGTTAAATAGCCTGTCAAAATCAATTTTAGTTTTTTTATATCTGCTGATTTTATTTTTTCAATCAGTCGTACTAATCCTATTGCTTCGAATATAAGCAGCAGCGGAGTCAATACCCCATATCTGTAGGCGTATGAAAGCGACGGCGTGTTGGTCATTGCACAAAATACCGCTATCGCCACTCCGGAGGCTACAGCTACAGATTTTGTTGTTATACTGTCGCCTATTTTCTTTTTGTGCATCTTTGTCAGTAATATATCTATTATACCGAATATCGAAATGAAACCGGCACCGAGATTACCGTACTGAAAGAGATTGGCACCATTTGCGATGACAGTGCTGTCGGGAAGTCCTATTATTGATATTGCTCCGCAGAAATTTTTAAAAACTGTTTTTATAACTGTGAGCGCACCCCCCGAGCTTAGTGCTATGCTGTTATCTCTTGAGTAGAATTTCATATCGGGAAATGAAATTATTTTTGTGGTGAACGGCTCAATTTTTCCTACCAAAACCAAACCGAAAATAATAAACGGAATTGAAAATACCAACAGCGACATAACGCTGACTGCACAGCTGCCGATTTTTATTTTTTTCTTAGTCAGCAGCAACAAATATGTTACAGCCAAAAATATCGGTACCACCAGTACCGACGCTATATAGGAATAAAAGCAGAGCGAAAAGAAGAACATAGAGAGCACATAATATATGTTCTTGTTTTGTTTTTGCCCTTTCAGCAGCATCAATATTCCGAATATGAGATTGTAGCCCATATAGTTACAATCCAAAACGAAGCAAGAGCTGAAAATCATCCACGGTGATACTGCAGCTAATCCGGCAAAAGCATATTTGTACTCCTTTTTGCAGAATAACAAATTACCGAGCTTTGCGGAACATACCACACCCGCACAGCCGATTATCAGAGCCGGCAGCCTCAATGCGAAAAGACTGTTGCCCAATATTTTTGCGGCAAATGCAGACAAATATGTACCTAACGGTGACTGACCGCCTATGAGCCAGGTGCCAAAATATGCAGGCATTTTGTTGCCTAACAGGTCGGTGCCATTCTTTGCTATCGACAGTGCATTAGCAAACAGCATTGATTCGTCGATATGCACACCGCCGATTATCAAATTGGATATAAAGAATATAACTCTCAGCACTAAACCTATTGCTACAGTCCAAAATAGGAATTTGTCTTTATTTTTGTACCACTTCTTGATGCTCATATGATTTCTCCTTTTCTACATATTATCACAAATGCCGTTATTGTTCAATAACAGACGGCATAATTTGAGGTTGTATATCGGTATGTAAAATGTTATAATTTAGATGTAATTGTAAAAAGGCAGGTATTTGATTTGAAGAACGAGAATACAAAAAACAATGATTCTTTGATTATCGGAAGAAATGCAGTTCTTGAACTGCTCAAAAGTGATAGAGAGGTCGAGAATGTATTAGTAGCAAAGGGTGAGCGAGAGGGCTCGATTACTCGTATTTTGGCTCTGTGCAAGGATAAAAAGATAGTAGTAAAAAATGTTGACAGAAAAAAGCTGGACTTTTTGGCTCCCGGCGGAAATCATCAGGGAGTAGTGGCAAATGTTCCGGCTCACGAATATTCCACTGTGGACGAAATTTTGCAGTCGGCTGAAAAAAAGGGTGAGGCTCCGTTTCTTATCATTTGTGATGAAATAGAGGACAGCCACAACCTCGGTGCAATTATCCGTACTGCCGAGGCATGCGGCGCTCACGGTATTATTATACCTAAGAGACGCAATGTAGGACTGAACTATATCGTGTCTAAGACTTCCTGCGGTGCATTGGAATATATGCCTGTTGTGAGAGTCACAAATTTGGCATCCACTATAGACGAATTGAAAAAGAAAAACATATGGGTTTATGCCGCAGATATGGACGGACAGAGATGGGACAAAACCGATTTTTCGGGCGGTGTCGCATTGGTTGTCGGCAGTGAGGGTAACGGTGTCGGCAGACTTATCAAAGAAAAGTGTGATGTGACTGTCAGCCTTCCTATGTTAGGCAAGGTTAATTCGCTCAATGCTTCTGTGGCAGCAGGTATAATTATGTATGAGATTGCCCGTCAAAGACTCGGTTAGCGTTCGGTGATAGTATGAAAGATATGTCTATTGAAGAAATTCTAAAGCGTGCCGAAGAAATTAAGGCAGAGGCGGAACGCCAGAAGAAGCAGAAAGAAATCTTAATATAAAAGTCTCCGCACCAAAAGAGAAAGTCCGTGTCGATGACAATGTCGTAAAGCAGAGCGTCAGCGAAAGAATAAAAGAGGAAGAAGATGTAAAGGAATATGTTCCCAAGTCTTCTAAGAATATTATCGAAAAAACGCAAACGGTAAAGCTGTCTTTTCATAAGCCAAAAAATGATGATGATATAAAAATAGCCGACAATGTGTCGGACAAAACCATTCAGGTTGATTTGGACAACAATCGTTATTCTGTTTCGGACAAAACCCAACCTGTTAAGCAATTTGGCAAAGAATCTGTATTGAACGAAAGAACCCGTCCCGTTATTTTCAGCACCAATACCGAAAAGGACGAACGCTCCGACCTGGAGAGTATCCCCACTATCGTATCTAAGGAGCACATATATGACGGCTACGATGTAGAGTTTCCCGATGAAGTGGTTGGTATCCAAATGAGCTTTGAGGGTTTTGAGGATACAATGGATACTGTCCAAAAGATTGACGAAGATGTTGCAGAGCAGATGCTCGAACAGAGACGGCAGGAGAAAGTGGGCAAATTCAGACTTTTCGGTCCGGATGAGACCGATAAGGAGTTAGGCGGAGATACTGCCATAGATGACGAGTATGAGAATGAGGAGCAGAACACCGCTTTTCTGAAAACTCTTAATTCAAAAAAAGCATTGGCACAGCGCAGGTTGATTGCTACCGCCGTTTTGGGAATACCCATGCTGCTTATGGCTACGTTCAAAGACTCACAGTTTTTTTCTACATTTTTGACTGACCACACAGTGTATTTCGTTGTGTCTTTGGTACTGTTTGTTGCAGTTTTGATAGCCGATTTTAATGTTATTGTCCGTGGACTTAATTTGAAAAAAGGTTTTTCATTCGATTTTTCGGTTACGGTATTTTGTATTGCCGTTTTGGTGCATACTATAGCCTGTATGGTGAACGAGAGTTTGTGGATAGACAACGGTGTGCTGATGACTCCCATTGCCGCTTTTGCACTGTTTATGTCCCAACTCGGCAAGCGGAAGATGCTTGTTAGGATAATGGACAATTTTGAGTTTATAACTCTTTCTGAAGAAAAATATACCGTCGAAAATATTGCCAACAATGTGGATGCAAATATAATAGGCAGAGGCATTGTTGACGAAAACCCGATAATAAAAACAAGTGTAAAAACAGATTTTGCCACTAACTTTTTGGAGATTTCGTGCAAGAGTGAGCCGGCTGATAAGATAGGCACAATTATAGGTATGGTAGGCTTGTTGGCAGGCGTTATTCTTATGCTTGTCGTTGGATTTTTGGATAGTTTTGACAGCGGAATAAACAGCGGAATTTGTGCTTTTGGCGTTAGTCTTCCTTTAGGTGCTTTGTTTTTGACTAATGACCTTTTGACTGATATTTCGGCAGGGCTGGACAAATACGGCTCCCGTGTCTGCGGTTTTGAGGGCGCAATGATGGCAGAGGACGCAAACGCAATGGTTATGTCCGGCGCAGACCTTTTTGGAAAGAGAAGTTGTGACCTTTTAGGTATAAAAACCTTTAACGGTGCAAAAGTTGATGACGCCATTATTCAGGCGGCAGCCGTTATGATACAGACAGGCAGTCCGTTGGCTCATGTTTTTGACGATGTAATAATAGGCAAGCAGTCTATATTGCCTCGTGTTGAGGGCGTGACATATGAGGATAAGATGGGCACGTCCGCTTGGATATATAAGCGCAAAGTGCTGGTTGGTAACAGAGATTTGCTTATTCATCACGGTGTCAATGTGCCCAAGGAGAGCTTTGAGAAAAAATATACAGTCAAAGGCAGAAAGGCACTTTATCTCGCTGTGAACGGCAGAATTATCGCTATGTTTGTGGTGTCATACAGTGCCGACCCAGACCTTAAGCGAGAGCTTAAAAAGTTGGAAAAAAGCGGAATTACTCTTATCATTAAGAGCTGTGACCCGTATATTAACGAGGAAGCGTTGTCAAAACTTTTCGACTTGCCTATGGGCTTCATCAGAGTTATGAATCATTCGTCAGCACGAGTATTTGACAAATATTCTAATTTACAGGTGGAAAAGTCGCCTGCCTATGTGGTTCACGACGGAACGGCAAAAGGCTTTGTTTCTGCTATGCACGGAGCGGAGGTTGCCGTTTCATCTAAAAATATGATTGCGTTTTTGTTGGCATTCGGCGGCGCATTAGGCGTAGGAATGATTGCGTTTTTGTCTTGCGTAAACGGATTTAGCCAAATTACAACTATCAGCCTTTTGGCGTTCCAAATAATATGGAACCTCTTTGTTTCGATATTAGCTAAGCTGAAAAGACTCGGATTGTAAATTTATACAAATGTTAATATTTGGCGTTTTTTATTGACTGATAGGCTGTTTTTGTTTATAATCACATATATATATTACTACCTGAAGGACGAAAATTATGAGTTACAGAATAATTGCAGACAGCTGCTGCGACAAAACGCAGTATATAAAAGATATGGATAACATTACATTTGTTCCGCTGACATTATCGGTGGGCGACTACACTATCCCGGATGATAATAATTTTGACCAGGATGATTTTATCGGCAGAATGAAAGCATCGGACACTGTAGCAAAAACTGCTTGTCCCGCTCCTGACGCATGGGCAAAGGCTTTTGATTGTGCCGAAGAAGATGTGTATGTTATCACTGTTACAGACAAGCTGTCAGGCACGTACAACAGTGCATTACAGGGAAAAACTCTTTTTGAAGAAGAAAATGAGGGCAAAAAGAAAAATATTCATGTTTTTAATTCTCTTGCAACCTCCGGTATTGAGAGCCTTGTGGCAGAAGAAATAAATCGCCTTGCATCTCAAGGTGCGGATTTTGATACTGTAGTAAAAGAGATTGAGGATTATATAATCAATCACACAGCACTCTATTTTTGTCTTGAGTCTCTGGATGTGCTCAAGAGTAACGGCAGACTTTTTGCTCTCGCCGCTACAGTGCTCAAAAAGCTTAGACTCAAATTGGTTTTTGAGCGTACCACAGAGGGTAATATAAAGATGGCAGGACAGGAGATAGCCACAAACAGAGCTATTGCTAAGATGGCATCCATTATTGCCGAAAATGTTAACGGTGTTGACCTCAGTGACAAAAAACTTATTATCTCCCATGTTTGTTGTGCCGACAGGGCACAGTTTGTTGCAGATAAGATAGGCGCACTTGTTCAATTCGGAACTGTAGAGATAGTAAAGGCAAGCGGACTGAATTCAGTCTATGCAAGTGACGGCGGTATTATCGTTTCTTACACAAAATAATATTGATTAGGTGCCTTGCAGATAATATATTTGCAAGGCACTTCTGCGGTATTTGTTATGAGAATTATTCCTTTAGATATATCAAAAGAGGATGATGGCAGACAGATTAGGGACATACTCAGGCAGTTTGGCGTGTCGTCATCGCTACTCACCCGACTGAAGCAGACAAAAAACGGAATAACAAAAAACGGCTCCTTTGCCCGTGCCATAGATACGGTTTCGGCAGGCGATGAACTGTGTATCCGAATAGAGAACAAGGGCAGTATGCCCTCCAAAACAGCGATGGATATTCCTATAGTGTATGAGGACGAGGATTTGATTGTGCTCAACAAACCGCCTCTTGTTCCTGTTCACGAGAGCAGAAATCACCGTGGAGATACATTGTCTAATTTTGTGGCATACCATTTGGATTACGATACTGCATTCAGGGCTGTTTTTCGCCTTGACAGAGATACCAGCGGCCTTGTGCTTGTGGCTAAGCATGAGCTTGCGGCCTCCAAAACGGCAGGAAAGATAAAAAAAGATTACTACGCTGTCGTTCACGGACAAATTACGGAGTCGGGGCAGGTTGTCGCTCCTATTGCTCGTTGTGGAGACAGCATAATAAAACGCTGTGTTTCTGCAGACGGCGATTATGCCGAAACCCATTATGAGCCTGTTAAGGTGTTGTCTGACAGGACGCTGCTCAGACTTAATTTGATTACCGGCAGAACTCATCAAATCAGGGTACACATGGCTCACATAGGGCATCCTCTTTTGGGTGACAGTATGTACGGCGGAGATACCGACCTAATAGGCAGACAGGCGCTCCATTGCGGCAATATCGAGTTCGTTCACCCCATCAGTGAGAAAAAAATGTACCTTACGGCAGAATTTCCACTTGATTTTTCCTCACTAATTGCAGATTGATTTATACTTTTTACGAAAGGCAAGGTGACTTTATGCCTGCGTTTGCTACCCACTATTTGTTTATGAAAGAGATGTTGCCTTTTATCAGAGAAAATTCTGATTTTAGGTTTAATTCCTCTGCGGCGGCTATAGGTACGCAGGGTCCCGATATATTTTTCTTTGGCAGTGTGTTTTCGCTTCCTACTCACGGCGTGATTATGTCTAAGGTAGGCTTTGCAATGCACAGGGCTAAGCCGGCAGAAATATTTGAGGCCTTTAGAGATTACTGTACTTTTTCGCCTAATATAGATGTGGCAAAATCATATATCTACGGTTTTATTTTGCATTATGCTTTAGACAGAAATTGCCACCCTTATGTTTATTCGTATCAGGAACGAATTTTGGCACGCAATCATAAGCTCCATAGGAGCTCTGCACATAATTGTGTAGAGATGGCAATGGATACTCGCTTTTTGTACGAAAAAGCCGGATATAAAAATCCTGCCGGTTTCGACGGCTCAACCACAATCACTTCGGATTATGAGGTTATAGAAGAAGTATCTCACCTTTTGTCATTCGTTATTCCGAGAGTTACCCAATACGCTATGACCGAGGAGGAGGTAGCCTCCGCAATCAAAGCGACTAAAAAATTTCAGCGAATTATAAAAGACAAGAGCGGTGCACTCCGCAATTTGTGTAGGGCGACAGAAACGGTTTTTGCACCTATAATTAAGCATTACAAATTTTCCTCGGCTATACGCCCAAAAGACTTGGAAAAATCAAAAAAATATGGTAATATAAATAACGGTCCCTGGTACTCTCCTTATGAGCCGGACAGAGAACGGAATGAGAGCTTTCTCGATTTGTTCAACATCTCCATAGCGGATGCCGAAAATTTGATTTTGGGCTTTCGTGATATGCTGAGGGGGCGTACAAACGGCAGGGAAGTTACACACAACATTTCATTTTTAACAGGAATAGAGGCATAGAATTATGAAATTGATACCGAGTTTTCAAATTGACCACGAAATACTTGAGAGAGGTATTTATATCAGCCGTATAGACGACGACATTACTACCTATGACATCAGAATGAAAGAGCCTAACAGAGAGCCTGTGCTCACCAATTCGGCTCTGCATACTATCGAGCATCTTTTTGCTACTTATGTAAGAAATACAGAGTTTGGAGATAACATCATTTATTTCGGTCCTATGGGTTGCAGGACAGGCTTTTATTTTCTTACACGCAGCCTCAGCGACAATTATTCAATTCAGCTGATTAAGGACGCATTTCAGTACATTGCAGACTTTTGGGGCACTATTCCCGGTGCAGCACCAAAGGAGTGCGGAAATTATAAAGAGCATAATCTGCTTCAGGCTAAGGAAGAAGCTAAGCAATTTCTTGAGGTAATTAAGGATTGGACAAGAGATGACTTGACATATCCTACTGCACCCACAGAGGAGTAAACTGAATTGGAGATTTGGATAGTTCGTCATGCAGACCCCGATTACGAACATGACAGCATAACAGAAAAAGGCGTTAGAGAGGCAGAACTTCTTGCAGACAGATTGGCTAAGCAGGATTTTGATGCTGCATATTGCTCCCCTATGGGCAGAGCACAAAAAACCGCCTCCTACACTTTGGCTAAGCTCGGTATGACTGCACAAACAAAAAAGTGGCTCCGAGAGTTTTCGGGTACAGTCAATGATCCCGAGCGCACTAATTGTTGGGACAGAAAGCCTGATTATTGGACTCGTATTGACGATTATTACGACAGCGAAAAGTGGCTGAGTGTTGATTTGATGAAAAACGGCGATGTGGAGCGCCACTATCGTGAGGTCTGCGACGGCGTAGATGAACTTTTGGCAGAGCATGGCTATGTTAAAAACGGCAGAATCTATGACGCTGTTGAGCCTAACGGAAAGAAGATTGTTCTATTTTGTCACTTTGGGGTTGAGTCTGTTATTTTGTCGAGAATTTTTAGCATTTCTCCTATGGTAATGTGGCATAATTTTGTGGCTTTGCCAACATCCGTCACCCGTCTCGCAACTCAAGAGAGAGAAAAGGGAAGGGCTATTTTCACATGTATTCAGTACGGCGATTTGGGCCACCTGTATGCCGGAGGAGAGGAACCGTCTTTTCAGGCTCGTTGGTGTGAGCAATTTACAGACGATACCCGTCATTGATAATTGTATAAAAAAGGACCGAGCATCGCTCAGTCCTTTTTTTGTTGATTTGCGGCAGTTGCCGATACTTTTGTCTTTTTAGAATTTTTAACTGTTGTGGACGCTTTTTCTTTTTTGCGCTTTTTTGCAGTTGTTGCCATAGTGTCTTCGGCAGTAGTCAGCACTGTTGTTTTTTCGTGCTTTTCGTCCGTGTAGAGTGTCGGGTACCATTTAGCG
>URJF01000018.1 GCA_900548085.1 uncultured Oscillospiraceae bacterium
TTGCAGAAAGAAGGGAAAATATGCTTTGGTTCAGAGCACCTGAAAAGGTATATATTAAAAAAGGCTGTCTCCCTGTTGCTCTTGAAGAGGTAGGCACAGTTATGGGCAAAAAGAGAGTGTTTATTGTTACCGACTCTTTCTTGTACAAGAACGGCCACACTAAGTCGATTACCGACAAACTTAATCAGCTCGGCATTGCTCACGCTACATTCTTTGATGTTGCTCCAGACCCAACACTTGCTTGTGCAAAAGAGGGTTATGCTCAGATGAAAGCATTTGAGCCGGATTGTATCATCGCTCTCGGTGGTGGTTCCGCTATGGATGCCGCAAAGATTATGTGGGTTATGTACGAGCATCCGGATGTAGATTTCTATGACCTCGCTATGAGATTTATGGATATCCGTAAGAGAGTTTATACATTCCCTAAGATGGGTGAAAAAGCATACTTTATCGCAATTCCTACTTCTGCCGGTACAGGCTCTGAGGTTACTCCTTTTGCAGTTATTACCGACGAAACAACAGGCACAAAGTATCCTCTTGCAGACTACCAGCTTATGCCTAATATGGCTATCGTTGACGCTGATTTCCATATGACAGCGCCTAAGGGACTTACAGCAGCATCAGGTATCGACGCTGTTACCCACGCTCTTGAGGCTTATGCATCTATGATGGCTACCGAGTTTACAGATGGCCTTGCTATCGAGGCTCTCAAGAATATTTTTGAGTATCTTCCTCGTGCATATGACAACGGTCCTAATGACCCTGTAGCAAGAGAAAAAATGGCTAACGCCGCTACAATGGCAGGCATGGCTTTTGCAAATGCTTTTCTTGGCGTATGTCACTCTATGGCTCATAAGCTCGGTGCTTATCACCACCTTCCTCACGGTGTGGCAAACGCTCTTATGATTGACCTTGTTCTTCGCTTCAATGCTGCCGAGGTTCCGGCTAAGATGGGTACTTTCAGCCAGTATGATTATCCAAAGACATTGCGTCGCTATGCCGAGGTTGCCGAGGCTCTCGGAATTAAGGGCAAAAACGACCAAGAAAAGCTTGACGGTCTTATCAAAAAGATTGATGACCTTAAGGATTGTGTTGGCATCAAAAAGACTATAAAGGACTACGGTGTTAAGGAAGAAGACTTCCTTGCAACTCTTGACGAAATGACAGAAAATGCCTTCGACGATCAGTGTACAGGCAACAACCCGAGACTTCCTCTTATGAGCGAAATCAAGGATATGTATCTCAAGGCATATTACGGTGAATAATTGTTACAAATAGGGGGTAACACTATGAATACAATCGTAAAAAGAGAAAATAAAGAGATTTATCGTGACGGCGATATGCTCGTAAAAGTGTTTGATGAAAAGGCTTTTACTAAGGCTCAAGTTCTCAACGAAGCTCTCAATAACGCTCGTGTAGAAGAAACAGGACTGAAAATTCCAAAACTTCTCAATGTGTCAAAGGTTGACGGCGGTTGGTCTATCACCCGTGAGTATATCGAGGGAACTTCTCTTGCCGATCTTATGAAACAGAATCCAGACAAAGAGGACGAATATCTCAATACCTTTGTTGACCTTCAGCTCGAAATTCACAGCAAAAAATGTCCTCTCCTTAACAAAATTAAGGACAAAATGCACGCAAAAATCAGTGCTTCTCACTATGAGGCAACTCTCAGATATGATCTCCATAACAGACTTGAGGGTATGAAACCGCATAACAAAGTTCTTCACGGCGATTTTAACCCATCAAATGTTATCGTAACTCCCGACGGTGAGTATTACATCATTGACTGGGCACACGCTACTCAGGGTAATGCCTCCGAGGATGCCGCACGAACATACCTTGTATTCAATTTAGACGGCCAAAAAGAGTTGGCAGAGAAGTATCTCAATCTTTTCTGCAAAAAGGCAGATATTCCTAAGCAGCTTGTTCAGCAATGGATGCCGATTGTTGCTTGCAGCGAAAGTGTAAAGAATAAGCCGGAGGAGCAGGAACTTCTTGATTCTTGGGTAAATGTATTCGATTTCCAATAATAAGAATTAAAAATGCAGGGCACATAGTTTTATGTGTCCTGCAAAAAAAGAAAAGCACTCACGATTTATCGAAATAAATCGTGAGTGCTTTTGTCGTTTTATGCTGTCGGAATGTTGGACGAAAGCTTGTCTATAAAATCTGTGACTGCTTTTCTGTCCTTAGAATTCAACATTCTCATCTTAAGGATGACTGTTCTTTCGTAGTCATTCAGCTCTGAGATGTATGAGTCACCGTAAACCCTGTGCGGATCATCAGCTTTGCTGTTGACCTTGAGCGGTTTGCTCATAGCGGGACTTGTGAGGAACTCAAATGATACATCAAAGATTTTTGACAGCATAATGAATTGTGCCGGCTTAGGCAGACTTCTGCCTGATTCCCAAGAAGTGTATGTACTTCTTTCTACACCGACGAGTTCGGCTACCTGAGCCTGTGTCATTTCATTAGTCTTTCTGACTTGTCTGAGATTAACCTTTAGGTTTCTCTTAACCAAATCGTCGTGCATAGCGCACCTCCTTTGTTTTTTCAAAAAACTTTTATTTGTGATTATTATACACATATTGCGACACAAAATCAACCCCTAATGTGATTTTATTCCTCTTTTTTTGCAATTTGACATTGTTTTGTAATCGTGGTATTATATTTTTGTAATTTTTGGAGGTATTCATATGAAGAATAGTAAAAAAGTACTGTCTTTTTTCATAAGTATCATTATGATTTTGTGTAGCCTCGGTCCTGTAGGTATGACTGCATCTGCACAGACTTACCGTAATAGTCTTAAGAAAAAGGGGTTTCCGGACAGCTACATAAGCTATCTTGTGAATTTGCACAAGAAATATCCTAATTGGACATTTGAACCGTTTAAGACAGGCCTCAATTGGCAGACTGCAATCAACGGAGAGCGTTCGTCCCACAGCAAGCAGCAAATACGAAAAAGCTCAAGCCGAAGTACTGACTATTATTGTACCTGCTCAAAATGCTATAAAAACGGACGGTACACTTATCACAGCGGCAGCCTCGTAAATGCATCCGAAGGCGCAGTAAAATACTATATGGACCCTCGTAATTGGATGAATGAAAAATACATCTTCCAGTTTGAGTCTACATCTTATAATAAAAAACAGAACACATCCGGTGTTGAGGCTATTCTCAAGGGAACATGGATGCACAACAGTTATATCACTTATTATAACACAACAGGTAAAAAAATAACATACAAAAAGAACGGTAAAAAGGTAAAATATTCTACTGCTATTATGGACGCTGCAAAATACAGCAATCTCAGTGCGTACTATATTGCCTCTAAGATTGTTCAGGAGGTAGGTTCTACTAAGCCGAATGTAGGCGGTACCTGCGGTACTCGACTTCCGTTTAAGGGAATATATAACTACTACAGTATCGGCGCCAGCAGTACGGCAAGCAACGGACTCGAGTGGGCATCGGGCTATCTCAAAACTACAAAAAAGACAACCCTCTATGCCTCTTATGATTCGAAGAAGAAAAAGGGCACAGGTAAGAAAAAGACTGTTAAGAACGGGCAGTATATGTGCTACATTTCTTCTGCAGGAAAATATTACAGAGTCAGACTCTACAACTACAGCCACGGCTCTTATTCAAAAGACGGTGCTGTAGGCTACATAAAGAAGTCCGCTTTGCGTACTAAGTATTTCAACTACAACAGACCGTGGACAAACCCATATGTTTCCATTGTTTACGGTGCTAAGTATATAGCCAATTCCTATTCAAAGCACCAGAACACATTGTATCTCCAAAAATATAATGTAAACAAAAAGTCCGGCAGTCTCTACGGACACGAATATTTGGTTAATGTAAACGGTCCGTCCGAAAATTCCGTAACCAATTATAATGCTTACAAGTCGGCAGGCATACTTAAATCACACCGTGTATTCTATATCCCTGTGTTTAAGAATATGCCGTCCGCTCCTTGCAAACCCAGTGATTCGTCAGATCTAATCAAAATAAAAACATCGTCTACAAAGACTACTGTTTCAC
This sequence comes from uncultured Oscillospiraceae bacterium, assembly GCA_900548085.1. Lineage (GTDB taxonomy): Bacteria > Bacillota > Clostridia > Oscillospirales > Acutalibacteraceae > Eubacterium_R. The sequence continues at coordinate 4,045 of URJF01000018.1, forward strand.
TTAGTTGGAATAAGATAAAAACTGCATCAGGCTATTATGTTTACCGATATGATTCGTCTAAGAAGAAGTATAAGAAAATTGCCACATTGAATAAAAACAGCAAAACTTCTTACAAGATAGAAAAACTCAGTTCAGGCAAGAGTTATAAGTTTGCTGTGCGCTATTATGAAAAATCAGGCAAAAAGATAAAGAACGGCAAACTCGTTGAGACCACTGTTCCGACTAAGCCCGGAAAAACTGTAATAGTCAATCCTATTACTAACTCTAAACATCAGATTATAGTAAAATGGAAAGCACAAAAGGATTGCTCCGGCTATCAGGTACAGTACAGTAAAAAAGAGAATTTCTCCACTATCATAGCCACACGAGAGGTAGACAGCAGAACAGGCACAAGCTATACCGGCAGAAATTTTGTAAAGGGACGCAGATATTATGTCCGTGTCAGAGCTTACAAATCAGCGGGCGGAAAGCGTGCTTATTCCTCTTGGTCGGATACAAAAACAATTAAGTCAAAATAATATAAAAACACCGCAAACTTAATGTTTACGGTGTTTTTTTGTGTCTTGTACTTTTTGCTCTGACGAGGTGTTGTGCACCCTTTTATTGTAAGAAAACAAATTTCAAAACTGTTTTCAATGGCTTATAGTATGCTAAATTATGATTCTTCTTTCGCAGTCTCGCAGATATCCCATGGCCAGGGGTCCTTTAGCCATTCGTCACTGTTCATACCATTAAGCGTAAGAGGGCCGTATTGCTCCTCATATTCTTTTTTTAAAGCAGAATATTTTGTATAGTATTTGTTGTATAGTGCCAATGCGTCTGCATCGTTTGGGTGTGTGTCCAAAAATTCTCTCGTTTCCAGCATACCGAAGTTTGCGGCAGACAGTCTGAGCAGTAGCTTTTGTTTCATACTTTTTTCACCATCTTTCCGCAGAAAGGCTTATCAAGCTGTGGGAAAATTGTACCCTTTGCGAGTCCTTCCTCCTCAGTGTATGTTTCTGTGGTTTCCTGCAACGGAATGTATGCCATTGTTACTGTAGCATCCTTAGGTATAGGCGGACGCTTTTCAAGATTTTTTAAGAACACGGGATTGAACATATCATCCATTGTTGTCACTCCTTTCTACATCATTCTATGCCGCACGACTGTCTTTGACAAAAAACACTTTTTAAGTTTTGGGAATATAATGTAATGTAGGTTTAAAATACCGCCTTTTTGGGAATTATATTATTACAAAATTTGTTAAAGGGTGATAATAAAATGCTTATTAAACGCGGAGAGATATATTATGCCGACTTGAGTCCGGTAGTAGGTTCGGAGCAGGGAGGAGTTCGTCCCGTACTTATCGTCCAAAATGATGTCGGCAATAAATTTTCGCCCACAGTGATAGCTGCCGCTATTACATCACAGCGAGACAAAAACAATTTGCCTACCCATATTCCCGTCGATGCCCGTGACTGCGGACTTTCTAAGGACAGCGTCGTCCTTTTGGAGCAGGTACGCACCATAGACAAACGACGCCTAAAGGAAAAAATGGGCGCACTTGACTCTCCCGATATGACAAAAGTAAATCAGGCTCTTGAGGTTAGCTTTGGTCTCTGATATTGCAAAAAATACCTTTTTGTGTTATTATATTTTCATCAACACAGAAAGGTTATTTTTATGGAAAGAATTGCAGAATTTGAAAAAGTGAGCTTTGAGCAATTCAAAAAAGATTGGCTTAAGGCTTTTCCAGATACTACAGATGTTCAGGCTGTTTATGACAGCATAAAGCTCCCTAAGCGTGCTACAACAGGCTCGGCAGGATATGACTTCTTCGCTCCCGCCGATATAACAATCAAAACAGGGGAGTCCACACTTATTCCCACCGGTATTCGTGCTAAGATTAACGATGGCTGGGTGCTGTCGATTTTTCCTCGCTCCGGTCTCGGTTTCAAACACAGAGTTCAGCTCGATAACACCGTAGGCATCATTGATTCGGATTATTATAATTCATCTAATGAAGGACATATTATGATAAAATTGTCCTGCGATGCTCATGAGGACGGCCACAGCGTTACAGTGTTGGCAGGAGACGGCTTTTCTCAAGGCATATTCACAGCCTTCGGAATTACATTTTCGGATGATGCCGACGGCGTCCGTGACGGCGGTTTCGGCTCTACCACAAAATAAATATTTTGACTGTTACTAAAATGCAGTTCAATTTTGATTTTTTATTTTGCGTCTGCAATTATTTGCAGACGCTTTTTTGTATATTTTTGGATTTGCTGCAAATATTATCCATATGAGATTATTTGATGATAATAAAAAATTCATATCTGTTGTTTCTCTGCCGGTGTTTGTGTGCAGTGTTTTGTTGCTTATTGTTTCTTTGCTGTCGCATTTTTCAGTAGAGATGTTTTCGGATTTAAATGAGCTGATGCACAGGTCTTTTACTATTCCGTTTGGCGCATTCTTGGCAGGTATGTCAGCCTATTGCGCCGGCGGCAGTACAAAAAAATCTCTGATTTCATCATTTTCTGCCTGCCTGTTCAATTTGGCGTTCTTTTCGCTGTCGGGTGTTGGTGCCGGTTTAATTTTTAATATCATTTTTGCTCTCATTGTGGCATTGTTCGCAAAAAAATCTGACAATCTTCTTTTTGCCGTTTCCGCTTTGCTCGTTGCACTGGTTTATGGTGTTGTGTCTTATTATTTGTATAATTTAGTTATCGGTGTTATTCCGATGATATGTGAGTTTTGCAAAGGTCGTGGTGCATTGGCAGGCGTGCTGAATGATGTTTTTTCTTCGTTTGTTTCCGACGATTTTTATGACGCTATGTATTTTCAGGACTATTCCGGCTTAATTTTTAAGAATAACAAATTATTGTCCGGTGTCATAAGTATTTTTACTGCATCATCTAATTTGCCGAACGAGTCGGTTTCTTTGTATCTCAGCGGAAAATATTTTGCGGATATATTTGTGTGTGTCGGAATATCAATATCTGTTTTTTCTCGATTTAAGGGTGAAATCAGATACGCTCTGCTTTCTTCTGCGGTGTTGTGTGCTGTTTTTGGTGACGGTAGATTATTTTCTTTGTTGATTTTTGTGTATAATCCGCTGCTCTATTTGGGTAAGCTGCTGTGCACATTTGCATCCTACGCAGTTGCCGCTCTTATTGACTTTAGAATGGGGTACAGTTCTTTTGGCGGCATATGGGAGTTGTTTTCATATTTGCACAAGCCCTTGTATTTTCTTGCTGTCGGTGCTGTGGTCGCAACTCTTGCCTATTATGTTTCAAAACTCGTGCTGTCAAAATTTGATTTTGATTCACATATTCATATGCCTAAAGAGGTAAAGCGTATTATCAGAGCATTGGGCGGAAGCGATAACATAGTAGATTTTGACAGCGGTCGGTTGATTGTGAATAACCCCAATCTTGTGGATGTCTTAAAAATTCATTGTGAAATTCACGAAAATCGTGTATCTTTGACAAAAAATGATTTTGAACTATTGCAGGATTATTTTTGATGTGTTATAATTTCCGGCGGTGATTAGATGAATTTGAGAGAAGAACTGTACAGGTACCAAGATTTAGATTATAAGGACTTCCATAAAAAATTGATACCTAATATCGATGAGGATTTGTTAATCGGTGTAAGAGTGCCTATGCTTCGTCAAATAGCTAAGCAGGCGCTGGCAGAGAATGCAGAAAATGAGCTGTACTATTATGAAGAAAAAATGGTCTACGGTATGACTCTCGGACTGAAAAATTGTTCTCTCGATGAGCATAAGCAGGATATCAAAAAATTTGTGCCTCTAATCGATAATTGGGCGGTGTGCGACTGCTGTGCATCTTCCTTTAAGTTTACAGCGAAAAATTTGGACGGTATGTATGATTTTATTTTGTCCTATGTCGGCAAAGGGGAGTACGAGACTCGATTCGTAGTGGTTATGCTGATGAATTATTATCTTGTGGATGAGTACATAGACCGTGTTATAGATGTTTTGACCTCTATTAAGTCAGATTATTACTATGTCAATATGGCTGTTGCATGGGCTTTGTCCTTTGCTTTTATAAAATACGAATCTAAGGTAATGCCCATTATTCAGTCGAGAACACTTCGCCGAGAGGTACAAAACAAAACTATCCAGAAAATAAAAGAGTCCACCCGTGTATCAAAGGTAGTTAAACAAGGACTCAATGTATATAAGTATAAATAAAATGAGCGACTCCTTGTGCTTTCTTAACAAAGGAGCCGCTTTTGTTATTTGTACAGCCTGATGCCTATTACGGATTTGTTCTTTTTTGTATGTCTTATTTCTCCGTCAAATATAAATTTTCCCTTTCCTCGCACCGATACGATGTCGCCGCTTTTTAGTGTCAGCGATTCTTTATATGCGATTTTTGAGTTAATGAAAACCTTTTCTTGATTTACCAGCTGAGTCACCGCATTGCGTGAATACCGCCGCTACTGTTATGTCAACTCGTTGTGATGATACTGTCAGTTCAATAGGCTCCGGCTTCTTTTCGGCTATTTCTGCAGGCAGTACGCTTTCGGTGCACCTTACCGTTGTGTGCTTTATTCTGTCGAGATTTTGGAGTATGTATTCTTTTATGCTGTTTAGGCAGAATAAATAGCCTGTGTTGTTTGTTACGATTATGTCTCCGAGAGTGCTTCTGTTTATACCCAAATTCATCAGTGCTCCTAAAAAATCTCTGTGACTTAGCTCGTCTGCAAATTTTTGGTTTGCAGGCTCGATTCTTATACAGGATATTGGATATTGATATTCCTCACATTCTCCAAAGGAGGCAACACAGCGGTCTGCATTGTCATATCCTCCGTAGAGATTGTATTTGCTCTCCGTGTGCAGTGATTTGAGCAGACTTATCTCTTCTAAATTTAAGAAGTCTGAGAATGTGGTGTATCCTCTCTCGAATGATCTGTGTGACAGCTCCGTAAGTCTCTTTTTTGTCAGTTCGTTTTCATTCATTCTTTATCTCCGTTACGGTCAGCACATTGTCTGCCACCTTGAATTTGATTTCTTTTCCGCCGAACTTAAAACCGTATTCTCTGTCACATCTTCTTTGGTACGCAGGGCGTGGGTCGTTAGAAAGAATAATTGTCAGCGTTTCGTATTGCTCTTTTGTCAGACAGTCTCTGAATTTTTCTATTCCGTTGACTGTCAGTATGTTGAAGTTCCTTTCGTCAACAAATCCGCATACAGCATCATCGTGGCTGTCACTGTATTTGATGTACGGCTTTATGTCGTATATTGGCGTTCCGTTTACTAAATCCGCACCGCTGACTGTCAGCACGGGCTTGTTGTTCTCGGTCGTGATTTTTTCGAGCCTTACACTTGACAGCCCTAAGGGATTAGGTCTAAAAGGGGAGCGGCTCGCAAAAACACCCACTCGCTCGTTTCCGCCCAGTCTCGGCGGTCTTACGGTCAATGAGTTTGACGGATGACTGTTTTTGCTGAATTCCCATATCAGCCATATGTGACTGAACCCGTCCAACCCTTTTATTGCCTCCGGCTTTGCGTATTCGTCACAAAAAATAATTTTTGATTTTATTTCCGAGGCAATATTGCTTTGTCTCGGGACCCCAAACTTGTCGTCGTAGTCATTTTTTATGTGGGCAATAGGCTTAATTTCCATAATTATTACCGGTGCTTTCGTGATTTTTGTGATATTATACCATATATTTTTGCAAAATTAAAAAAAAATGTTGAATTTGTTTTTGTTTTAATGTATTATATATAAAGAAATATACTTGTAAGGAGTAAAACTATGGCAAAAACAAAAGCAAAATCTGGTCTCAGAACTACTAACAAAGTTTTGGGCATCATATTGATTGTATTAGTGGTTGTTACTGCACTTATCATTATTTTTTCAGCAGCACCAAAGGCAGAGAACGCATCCGGCGATTCAGAAATAAAGGATGTATCTGTTCTTGATTCCGAGTTCAAAGCCGGTACATACGGCGGAGTTGAGTTCAAGACTCAAGAGGATCTCGTAAAGTATTATGCTGATGCTTACAATAAGACTAAGGCTAAGACTGCTAAGTATAAGACTGACAGTGGCGAGATTGTAGAATTTTACGATATGCTCGGCGAAGAAACCCTTAATGTAGAAAATCTTTTGGTAGACGGCAACAAGAACGAGACTATCAACAAGATGGTTCCCGGTATCGTAGGCGGTTTGTTCACCAAGGGCGCCAGCGGTCTCCCTCCCAGCAAGAACAGAAGGCCTTCGGACGATAAGGACGATAAGGGCCAGTCACTTCAGACCTGCCGACTTGTTAACGACGATGTACTTGCTTCTAATGTTGTTGACAACAAGGACGGTACTATCACTATTACTATCCAACCTAAGATGTATGAGCTTTCCACACCGGGTCTTGACTGCCAGGGTCATATGTTCAACACATTAGGCGACATCACCGGCGTAGTTAGTCAGATTTCTATTCTTAAGTGGGCACAGGGCGACGCTTCATCTAATATTAAGGTATATTATATGGGCGGCACAGGTTCTGCTACAATTGATACAAAGACAGGCGAAATCGTAAAGGCTGAGTATCACGAGGTTGCTAATATTTCTGTTAGTCACGCATCTATCACTATCATCAAGGATAAGAGTGCTACTCTTACTGTTAAGTACGATCAGACATTCCCTGCATCGAATGAATACCTTAAGACTAATGTTCAGCTCGACAGAGTAAAATAACAAATAAAGCAGCGGGTGACTTGTGTCACCCGCTTTTTTGATGAATTATGAATAATAAGAAAAATAAATTATACGGATTTTTACCTACATTTTGTATGGCTATGGTTTGTGCGCTTCTGTGGGGGTCGGCATTTCCTATGATAAAAATAGGATATTCATGCTTTGAGATAGAGCCCGGCGACACGCCGTCAATATTTTTGTTTGCCGGAATTCGTTTCTTTTTGGCAGGCTTGCTGACTGTTTTGATTTTCAGTGTAATTAACAAAAAGATGCTGCTTCCTACAAAATCATCATTGCCTAAGATTACTGTATTGTCATTGTTCCAAACTATATTGCAGTATGTGTTTTTCTACTTGGGCCTTGCGTTCACTACCGGCGTAAAAGCCTCTGTTATCAATGGCTCAAGCACATTTTTTGCGTTGCTTATATCTGCTTTTTTATTTAAGCAGGAGACTTTTACCGCAAAGAAGGCTTTTGGCTGTATTTTCGGCTTTTTAGGTATTGTTCTCGCCGCACTCAGTGGCGGAGTTGAACGCAGCGGACTTTCGATAGGGGATTTGTTCATTTTATTTTCGGCTGTTTCCTATTCTTTTTCGTCCGTGTTTATGAAAAAGTATAGTGCTTCCGAAAATCCGGCAATGCTTTCCGGTTGGCAGTTCGTGTTAGGCGGTGCGGTTATGACTGCTATAGGATTTATTTCCAGCGGACATTTGGACTTTTCTGCCAAAAAGGGAATAGCCGTTATCGTTTATCTTGCATTCGTTTCGGCTGTAGCATACTCTCTGTGGAGTATTATGCTCAAATACAATGATGTTTCCCGTATCGCTGTTTACGGCTCACTTACTCCAATTGTCGGTTTCGTACTGTCATATATTATCCTTGGCGAAAAGAATGGCTCACTGCTGTTCAATATGCTCGGACTGCTCTGTGTGGTTGTCGGTATTATTGCAGTGAATTATACCAAGAAAAACAGTCAAAAAAATACACCTGCGGATTAACTCTGCAAGTGTATTTTTGTTATAGATATTGTTGGTATTCGCCTACAGCCAGCTTGTCGCAGCGTTCGTTGTACTTGTGTCCGTTGTGACCTTTTACCCAGCAAAAAGTAACTTTGTGATTATCAAGTAAATTGAGCAGTTTTTCCCACAGGTCAACATTAAGTGCCGGCTTTTTGTCAGACTTTTTCCATCCGTTCTTTTTCCAAGAATATACCCACCCATTGTTTATGGCGTCGCACACATATTTTGAGTCGGTTGTCAGCGTAACCCGGCAGGGTTCTTTTAGCGCATCCAAAGCCTCAATTACGGCAGTAAGCTCCATTCTGTTGTTGGTGGTAGACTTTTCGCCACCCGACATTTCTTTTTCTTTTTTGTTATAAACCAGCACTGCGCCCCAGCCACCCGGTCCCGGATTTCCGCTGCAAGCACCGTCGGTATATATTTCAACCTGTTTCATAATTTTTCTCCGTAATTTTTAGTATATTTTACCACTTATTTTGTTAATAATCAATAAGAGAATGTTGTTTGTGACTATTGACATTCATTATATAATAATTTAAAATAATATAGATTATGTTGTACGAAAAAATAAATAAATTTAGGAGGCTATGTATTTAATGGCAAAAGAAAATAAGGCGCCTGTAGAAAACGTCAACAGAAAACGGAATTCAAATAGACGTTATTATGCCCGTAAAAAAGCGCCGAAGAAATCTGTGGTACTTCCGCCTGTCGAAAAGGAGAAAGTTAAGATTTCTTTTTTGGGTGGTATGAATGAGATAGGAAAGAATATGACTCTCTATGAATATAAGAATGATATGTTCATAGTGGATTGCGGTCTCGCTTTTCCTAATTCCGATCTTCCGGGTGTTGATTTGGTTATTCCCGATTTCACCCACATTGTTAACCATAAGGAAAAAATCCGTGGCGTTATCATCACTCACGGACACGAGGACCATATTGGCGGTCTTGCATATTTGCTAAAGCAGGTAAATGTTCCTGTTTATGCTACCAAGCTGACTATCGGTCTCATCAAAGGTAAGCTCGAGGAGCACGGTATTCTCAATAAGGCTAAGCTCGTTGAGATAAAGCCGAGAGACAACATAACCCTTGGCTCTTTTAATATTGAGCTTATTCATGTTAATCACTCTATTCCCGACGCAGTAGGTCTCGCTATCAGATGTCCTGCCGGTATTATCATTCATACCGGTGACTTTAAGATTGACACCACACCGGTTGACGGCGATATGATTGACCTTCCTCGTTTTGCAGAATATGGTAAGAAGGGCGTTCTTGCTCTTATGTCTGACTCGACCAATGCTGAGCGACCGGGCTACACTATGAGTGAAAAAACGGTAGGTGATAGCTTTGAAAAGCTGTTCAGCAAGGCACAAAACAAGCGTATCATCGTTGCTACATTCGCATCTAACATTCACAGAGTACAACAAATTATCGATGTAGCAAAGGCAAGAGGCAGAAAGGTTGCTGTAGTTGGTAGAAGTTTGGAAAATCTTGTGTCCGTTGGTTCAGCTTTGGGTTATCTTGATGTGCCCGAAAATATACTCATACCTATTGATACAATACGAAATTATTCCGATGACAGACTCGTTATTATCACAACCGGCTCTCAGGGCGAACCTATGTCGGCTCTTACTAAGATGGCATTCGGTGAACACCGCAAGGTCAGTGTAACACCAAATGACTATGTTATTATTTCTGCTACACCTATTCCCGGTAACGAGAAAATGGTCGGAAATGTAGTCAATGCTCTTATGAAAGAGGGCGTTGAGGTTATCTACGAAAAGATGTATGAGGTTCACGTTTCCGGACACGCTTGCCAGGAGGAACTTAAGTTGATGATGGGTCTTGTTAAACCGAAATTCTTTATTCCGGTTCACGGCGAGCAAAAGCATCTTATGAAGCACGCTAATCTCGGATTGGCTATGGGTATACCTAAGAAAAATATTTTCATAGGCGAGATAGGAAATTGTATTGAACTTTCCGAGGACGGCATAAAGCAGCTTGGCAATGTCCCGTCAGGTGAAGTATATGTAGACGGTATCGGTGTCGGTGATGTAGGCAATATCGTGCTTAATGACAGAAAGCATCTTTCTCAGGACGGTATTATCATTATCGTTGCCACTATCGACAGCCACGAGGGTTATGTGGTATCGGGCCCGGATATTGTGTCCAGAGGTTTTGTGTATGTCAGGGACAATGAAGAACTTATGAACTGTGCCCGTGACCTTGCCTGCCGTGTTATCGACGAGCAGTACGACAGCAGATACCAGGATTGGAATAATGTCAAGAACAAGCTCCGTGACGAAATTTCACGCCTTATGTACGAAAAAACAAAGCGCAGTCCTATGATACTGCCGATATTTATGGAGATATAGGAGGAGACAGAGATGAAGGTTATTCTCAAAGCAGATGTAAAATCACTCGGCAAAAAAGGTGATTTGGTTAATGCCAGCGACGGCTACGCTCGCAACTTCCTTTTCCCAAAAGGACTTGCAGTAGAGGCAAACGCTACGGCAATGAATGATTTTAACAACAAAGAGTCAGCCAAGAAATTCCACAAGTCAGAGGAAATTAAGGCTGCTAATGAAATAAAAGAAAAGCTTGACGGAAAGACATATGCCTTTACCGCAAAGGCGGGTGCAAACGGTAAGATTTTCGGTTCTGTTACTGCTAAGGATGTAGCCGAAAAGGTCAACGCTGATTTAGGCACAAGCATCGACAAGCGCAAAATCTCTATGCAGGATATAAAAGCGTTTGGTACCGTTCAGGCAGAGGTTAAGGTTTATCAGGGTATAGTTGCTAAGATTTTTGTTAAGGTAACAGAAGCATAAACCAAAAAGAAAGGTTATCCGACTATTATGGCTGATAATATAAATGTTGCATTACCATACAATTTGGAGGCAGAGCAGTCCGTACTCGGCAGTATTCTCATAGAGCCGAGATGTATGGAAGATGCGCTGATGTATCTAAAGACAGACAGCTTTTATCTTCCGCAGCACAGACATATCTTTACTGCTATGCAGGAGATGTTTTCTACCTCAAACGGTGCTATAGATCCTGTTCTTATTGCCGATGTTTTGGCAAAGGACGGAGTATATGACTTGGCGGGGGGCAGAGATTATCTCGTTCAGCTTTCTCAAGCAGTACCTTCTACCGCTAATATTGAAAAGTATTGCAAAATTGTTCAGGAGCAGGCTTATCTGCGTGAGTTGATTAAGGTCTCTCAGGATATTATCCAAGAGGCAACAGATGGCGCAGGTGAGGCATCGCTCATACTGGATAACGCCGAACAGCGTATTTATGGCATTCGTCAGGGAAAGACGACAAACGGCCCTTCTCGAATCAAGGATGTTATCATAAACGGCGTTTTTGATAAATTGAAAAAAATCACAGGCGACAGCAAGGACGAATATAAGGGTATTCCTACCGGTTTTGGTATTCTCGATAAGTACATAACTGGTCTGAACAAGTCCGACTTTATTCTTATCGGTGCCCGTCCGGCTATGGGTAAAACCTCTTTTGCTCTCAATCTTGCACAAAATGTTGCTATGGGTGCTAAGAAGAAAGTTGTATTCTTCTCCCTCGAGATGACAAAGGAGCAGTTGGCAGAGAGATTGTTGGCTTCTCAGGCAGGCGTTGCGTCCCAAAAGTTTAGGACCGGTGACCTTACTGACGATGAATGGGTACGCATAGGTAATGCCGCCTCCTCATTTTATGATGTGGAGCTGTATCTTGATGATACTTCTTCTATCACTGTCCCGGAAATTAAGTCGAGAGTTCGCAGATTAAAAAATGTTGACGCAATTATGATTGACTACTTAGGTCTTATTCAGTCTGCCGGCAGAAAAGAAAATCGTGTGCAGGAGGTATCGGAGATTACCCGTCAGCTAAAGATGATGGCTAAGGATCTTAATATTCCGGTCATCTGCTGTGCTCAGCTTTCACGTGGTACAGAGGGCAGAGGTAAGTCTCATAAGCCACAGTTGTCCGACCTTCGTGAATCCGGTTCTATTGAGCAGGACGCAGATATTGTAATGTTCCTTTATCGTGAAGAATATTATAAAAACGAGGTAGACGAGGACAAGCAAGACGAAATTGACGAGTCTATGACTGAGCTTATTGTTGCAAAAAACCGTCACGGTCAAACAGGCACAATAGAACTGTCATTCGACAAAGAATTTACAAGATTCAGAGCTGTTGACAATGTCAGAGATTATAACTAAAATCAACGATACAGTTAAAAAATATAATATGCTGTCAAAAGGTGACACCGTTGTTGTAGGTGTTTCAGGCGGTGCGGATTCAATGCTTCTCCTTAATTATCTTTATTTGGCTGCCGACATATATGGTATAAAAATTATTGCCGCCAATGTTGAGCACGGCATAAGAGGAGAAGAATCACTCGACGACACTGCCTTTGTGCGTGACTACTGTACGGACAGAAAAATAGAATTTCACTGCCTTTCTATTGACGCACCTACAGGTGCAAGAGAATGTGGCTTAGGCGTAGAAGAATATTCACGCAAAAAAAGATACGAATTTTTTTCCTCATTCGGCGGTGACAAAATTGCTACTGCACATAGCATTACCGACAGCGTGGAGACTGTTTTGTTCCGCCTTTCCCGTGGTACTTCAATCAACGGTACCGGCGGCATTCCGGCTGTCAGGGATAATATTATTCGCCCTCTCATTGAGTGTACTTCGGATGAAATAAGAGATTATTGCCACTCACACTCTATTCCGTATAGAGTAGACAGCACAAACAGCGACACAAAGTATTCACGCAATTATATTCGTTCGATTGTTTTGCCGGATTACGAAAAGCTGAATCCGTCTTTTCAACAAACGCTTATGCGTTTTGCTCAGTCCTCCTCCGAGGATAACGACTTTATTGACAGAGAGGCTGAAAAGATATTTATTGCCGCAAAATATGATGACAGGCTGAATCTGCGTATTCTTCGTCCGTGTCATATTGCAATAAAAAAGAGGGTAATAAAAAAATACATAGAGTCTTTGGGATATGGTGTAGATACTTTTCATTTAGAAAAATTTGTTACTCTCATTGACTCCCCGGGCAGATATCAGCTGACCGGTGATATGTTTGTGCTTGCAGACAAAAATACGCTCAGAGTGGCAAAAAATGAAAATATCACCTCCGTTTTGCCGAAAATTGTGAACAAAACCATAATTGATAATAAAGAATTTTTAACTAACTGTGAATTATTAAGAAAAGAATTTGATTTTTATCTTGACTATGATAAAATAGTCGGTGATATTTCTGTGCGGTTTCGCAAGGCAGGGGATACCATTAAGCCCGCCGGCAGAAATTGTACAAAATCTCTCAAAAAGCTTTTTTGCGAACATAAGATAGATGTAGAAAAGCGTGAGTCAATACCCATAGTAACAGACGGCTTCGGCGTAGTTGCCGTTGACGGAGTGTGTATAGATGAGAGAGTAATGGTTAATGACAGCACAAAGCGTGTATTGTTATTTAATATCCGTATGGAGGATTATCGTTAATGCGCAAAAATTTATCACAAAATTGGAAGTCTATTGTATTTTATATCTTGATTCCTATTCTTCTTATTGGTGCTATTTTCTTTATGTCTAACCAAAATACAAAGGTTACCGACACAAAGTACAGTCAGATTGTAGAGCTGTTCAGGACTAATCAGGTATCGGAATACGAGCTTGACCTCAGCAGCGGCAGTTTGACCTATAAGCTGTTTAAGGACTCTAAGACAGTAAAAAAATATACTGTTCCCAGCACAACCTATTTTATTGAGGATATAGGTGATTATGTAAAGGAATATAATGATTCCCACCCCAATAAGCAGATTGTATATAACTACAAAAAAGGCTCGTCTAATTCTTGGTGGATGAGTCTGTTGCCGACCTTTCTGTTTGGTGCTGTGCTCGTAGGACTTTCTGTTTGGGCTATTCGCCGTATGAGCAGCACTATAGGCAATGATACCAACAAAGCTCTCGGATTCGGCAAGCTGAAGCCTAAGACGGTTGATGACAAGGACAATACCACAACATTTGCCGATGTTGCAGGCTGTGATGAGGAAAAAGCAGAACTTGCTGAACTCGTTGATTTCCTTAAACAGCCGGAAAAATACACCGAAATCGGTGCAAGAATACCAAAAGGTGTTCTCCTTGTAGGCCCTCCGGGTACAGGTAAAACACTTCTCGCTCGTGCGGTTGCAGGCGAGGCAGGTGCACCGTTCCTTTCCATTTCCGGTTCAGACTTTGTGGAGATGTATGTAGGTGTGGGCGCTTCTCGTGTGCGTGACCTTTTTGAGCAG
>URJF01000019.1 GCA_900548085.1 uncultured Oscillospiraceae bacterium
GCCTCCTAAGCGGTAGGTCGGGTGTTCGAATCACCTCGGGAACGCCAAAAACTCCGCCGGAAAACCCAGTAAAATCAAGGGTTTCCGGCGTTTTTTCATTTTTACCGAAAAAGAGAAAAATCGTAAAATTCACAGATTTTCATTAGCAAATTCACCGTCAGCTAATGGAAATTAGGACTAATGTCGTCCGCCTTTCAGGTGTACGGTTTGCTAATAAAAATTAGCAGGATTTTCGCTATTTTGCTAATGAAAATGTCCTCTTTGTTAATGAGAGAAAAAAACGAGCAAAATTCTTGATAATGGACAAGGCGGTTGTTACCCTGTTAATTCGTTCATTTAGGGGTGGTCAAGAGACAATCGCACACTACCTATATGCCCTTTCTTACTGTATAATTGCGGTAACAGGAGGTGGTTGTTTTGAAAGAACAGAAATATCATTTATACCTTTCCAAGGACGAATACAGCGAAGTGTTGCAATCACTTATCCGTTTGAAGAACAGCCTGATAGCACAAGGCAGATACACGGACGCAGTAGATGATATTCTTTGCAAGGTGCTTTCAGCCAAGAAAAGAAAGTTCAAAATCAAATATATCTGAACACGAATAAAGACCGCCTACACTTTTGTAAGCGGTCTTGCTAATTTAGAGTAAGTTCGACAAACTGGAATTTAGATCATGATTCATATGGATAGTAGTGTTCTGCCTTCGACTGAAATTCACATAATTTTAATATTTTCATATCCTTATCAAAATCTGCTATTGTAACACCATTAAAGCCATCTATCTTACCATCATAATTACATCTGAAGTACCATTCAACAATTAACGTTTGGTTTTGCTCAAATATTCGTTTGATTGTCCATTCCAATACTTGTCCCTTATTATTCCAATTTTCAAACCATGTTACAATTTGTGATAATCCATGATATTCAGGTCCATAGCATTCACTATACAAAGCATTTTCAGAAAAAGTCTGTTTTACAATCTCAACATCGTTATCTAACCAAGACTGAAAATATTTCTTAATGACATCTACTTTCATATTATCCTCCACAAATTCAAATTTATCTTTCTCTTAATTTCCTATTATACACCAAAATTATGAATATTTCTACACGCCGTCTATTGACCTCGATTACGAGGGAAATAGGCGGCTTTTTGTTTGCAAAAAATTTTTTCAAGAAATTTTGAAAAAACACCCCCAAAAACGCTTTCCCATTTCAAACAAGTGAAAAAACCACGAAAAATTAGCAGGTTTTGGACGAGAATTTACTAACAGTGAAATCCCAGAAAAGCCAGTAAAATCAAGGATTTTCGGGGATTTGTAGGGAGTCAAAAATGCCCCTCGGGGAGGCTTCCCCTAAGCGGTAGGTCGGGTGTTCGAATCACCTCGGGAACGCCACAATGCAGGTGTGACTGTACGCCTGCATTTTTATTTTTGTTTTTTTTTTTTGAACATTTTGTAGAATATTATTATCCGATATGATATAATTTTTTCATCGGAGTGAGAAATATGGTAGGTAAGAAAATTTGTGTTTTCGTAAAAATGATTATTGCAGCGGCGTTGCTTTGCTTTTTTACTATGCCTTTTTCTGCGTTGGCTTACAATGCCGATTATATGTCTCCTGAAAAGTGGAACAGTAAAAATGTTGTGTCTGCCGATTTTGTAAAAAAAGGTGCGGCAGGCGAAATGAGCGGAACATATAAATATTTTTTGGACAATGACGACGGCTGTTTTTATATCTGTCTCAATGTTGATAAGAGTGACAGCGAGATTGTGCCCGAAAATATAAAAATCGGCTTCAGCATAACCGACGGAGCAGAATCGTACTCTTTTGCTGCAGACCAAAACGGAATGTGCGACAGTGACGAGGGTACTGCTGAGGCGTTTTCGGTACAGTCGGATTTTTTGACATATTCCAATTTGCACGGCGGAAGGTACATATGTGCCGTCAGTATTCCTAAAGGCGAGGATAGCTACAATTTTGTTGTGAGTCTGTGGAATAACGGCAGACGCTATATTATTGATGAAAAAATTACAGTAAAGAGAATATCAACTAATACGAAAAAGTCGGAACGCACCAAAAAATCAAAGGCCTCAAAATCTGCCAAATCCACTACGGAACGAAGCACAAAGTTTTACGCCGAGCCTACGAGCAACCTCAACTCCGGCAAGAGTGCAGCCGGCAATAAGACCGTAAAAACCCGTCCTTCCAGAAGAAAATATACAGGCAAAACCGCATTCCGTGCCGACAAAACGAGCAATGCTGCGACTGCAAATTCTCAGGTGTACGATTACTCGTCAGGCAAAGAAAAAATGACGAACGGATCTGTTGCATTTTTGGTGCTCGGTATAGTGATTGCCGTGGCAGGAGTCGGATTTATTGTGTTTGCCACAGTGAAAAATCTAAAAAATAAGTCTGCCGAAGAAAACAACAAAAAAGATAATAACGAAGAAGAATTTAAGGACGACGGCGATTTTGACTTTTGATGTTGTTAGTACTATAATATTCGTGTAAATTCGGTTACGGAGATTTTATTATGCAGAAAAAACAAAAGAGTTATGCACTGTCCTATCCTAAAATAGTTGCGATAGGTTTTGCATTTCTTATCCTTGCAGGCTCACTGTTGCTTATGCTGCCTATCAGCTCAAAGCATAGCGGAGTTACCTATATAGATGCGCTGTTCACTGCTACCTCGGCTACTTGTATCACAGGTCTTGTACCTTTTGATACTTATACAAATTGGAGCGTGTTCGGTCAGATAGTGATTATTTGCCTTATCCAGATAGGCGGCTTAGGTTTTATTACCGCTTTGGGATTTTTGAATAATCTTTTGTTCAAAGGAAAAATCGGGCTGAAGCAAAAAATGCTCCTAAAGGAGAGCGTCGGCTCTTTTGATTTGGAAAATGTAAAATCATTGACTAAGGATGTGATCGTGTTCACTGTCTCCTGCGAGCTTGCAGGTGCTGCGATTTTGGCAATTCGGTTTGTGTCGTTGGCAGGTGTAAGGCGTGGAATATATATGGCATTGTTCACAGCTGTGTCTGCTTTTTGTAACGCCGGCTTTGACTTGATGGGGATGGTGTCTCCCTCCTCGTCATTGACTACGGTCAACGACGACCCTGTGGTACTGCTTACCGTGTCGGCATTGATTGTTTTCGGCGGTTTGGGCTTTTTGGTGTGGCAGGATGTGCGTAAACGCAGATTTAAGTTTAAGACTTTTTCTGCCAATACTAAACTTGTTATTGTTACTACTGTTGTTTTGATTTTCGGCGGCGCTGTGCTGTTCGGTATCTTTGAACACAATTATACATTCAAAAATATGCCTTGGTGGCAGCAGGTGATTAACGCTCTGTTTTGCAGTATCACTCCCCGTACGGCAGGGTTTAACAGCGTTGACATAGGCAGCATGTCGCCTTTGTCGAGAGTTTTGACTGATATGCTTATGTTCATAGGCGGCTCCGGTGGCTCTACTGCCGGCGGCGTAAAGGTTACTACCGTGGCTGTTTTGGTGCTGTGTACAGTATCTAATACTATCGGTTCGGGCGAAACCGTGGCATTCGGCAAAAGGGTTGATGACAGCGTGCTGAAGCGTGCACTGACTATCGTTGTTATGAACTTTGTCGAGATTGTTGTGGGCACATTTATTATCTGCTCGGTGCAGAACTTTTCTGTAGGTGATGCATTGTTTGAATGTGCATCGGCTATGGGTACTGTGGGTATAACCGTAGGTATCACGCCTGAGTTAAATACAGTCAGCAGTGTGGTCATTATTTTGCTGATGTATGTGGGCAGACTCACTACATTGATTTTTGCACTGTCATTTGTGACACCTCGCCCTAAGGTTACCACGCAAAAACCAAAAGGCAATTTTGTTGTAGGATAAAGGAGAAAAATATGAATACTATACTAGTTATCGGTGCGGGAAAATTCGGTACACATCTTGCTATTGATCTTTGTAAAATGGGCAACGAGGTTATGCTCGTAGACAAGAGTGAACGCAAAATTGACGAAATTGCACACGAGGTCACAACTTCGGAAATCGGCGATTATACAGTCAAAAGCAATCTTGCTTCTTTAGGTGTGGAGGACTACGATTTTGTATTCGTCTGCGTCGGCGATTTTCAGGACAGCCTTGTTATTGTGGATTACCTCAAGGAATTGGGCGCAAAATTTATTATTGCAAAAGCATCTTCCGAAATTCACGAAAAGTTTTTGCTGAAGAACGGCGCCGACCGTGTAGTCTATCCCGAGCGTGATGTGGCATACAATCAAGCTGTTGAATTTTCTAACAATCATGTCTACGATTTCATTAAACTGGACGACGATACAGGTATATATGAGATTGAGGTGCCGGATAAGTGGTGCGGCAAAAGCCTCGAAACGCTCGATGTTCGCCGTATTCATAATGTGTCCGTCTTGGCGAAAAAGGTGGGTAACAGCGTAACTGCCATTCAGTCACCCGACTATGTGTTCAACAAAACAGAGCATATTATAGTTATGGGTACTGCCGAAAATGTGCGAAAACTGACAAAATAAAAAAATCCCCGTACGCCTTGTTGTACGGGGATTTTTGCACTTTTTGTTATTTTATTTTTTCTCTTGCGTCTTTGATTTGCCTCTCAACACTGCTTATGCTCGGTCCGCCTACTACCAGTCTGTCTGCCACGCATTTTTCGAGATTGATGGCGGTGTATACCTCATCATCAAATAGGTCACAGACCTTTTTGTATTCTTCTATCGGCAGAGTTTCGAGAGTTAAGCTCTTGTCTATGCACAGCGCCACAAGCTCGCCTGTAGCCTTGTATGCGTCACGGAAGGGGAGTCCTTTGCCTACCAAATAGTCGGCGCAGTCCGTTGCGTTAATAAAGCCTTTAGCTGCTGCTGAACGCATATTGTCCTTCAGTACGGTCATTGTGTCTATCATAGGAGTAAAGGCGTTCAGGCACATTTTTACTGTGTCTACTGCGTCGAATATAGCTTCCTTGTCCTCTTGCATATCTTTGTTGTATGCCAAAGCGATGCCTTTCATAACCGTCAGCAGAGTGGTCAGGTCGCCGAAAACTCTGCCGCTTTTGCCTCTGACAAGCTCCGCTATGTCGGGGTTTTTCTTTTGCGGCATAATTGATGAGCCGGTGGAGAATGCGTCGTCCAATTCAACAAACTTAAATTCCCAGCTGCACCACATAATTATTTCTTCGCTGAAACGGGAAAGATGTACCATAATCAGCGACAGCGCAGACGCAAGCTCTATGCAAAAGTCACGGTCGGATACGCCGTCAAGGGAGTTTGCACTTACGGAGTCAAAGCCTAACAGCTCGGCTACCATATTTCTGTCCAGCGGATATGTTGTGCCGGCCAGTGCACCGGAGCCAAGCGGCAGTACGTTCATTCTGCGCTTTACATTGCTGAGTCTGTCTAAATCACGGAGCAGCATAGCCGTGTATGCCATAAGATGATGGCCAAAGGTGATAGGCTGTGCTCTCTGTAGGTGAGTGTAGCCCGGCATAATTGTGGTCTTGTTTTCTTCTGCTTTGTTGCACAGTACAGTGATGAGTGCTTTCAGCTTTTCGCTTATTTCGTCTATCTCCTCTTTCAGCACCATACGGATGTCAAGCGCTACCTGGTCGTTACGGGAACGTGCCGTGTGCAGTCTCTTGCCTGTTTGTCCGAGTCTTGCTGTCAGTTCACCCTCAACAAAGGTGTGTATATCCTCTGCTTCCATATCTATAGACAGCTTTCCACTGTTGATGTCGTCCAAAATTTCGCTGAGCCCTGCTACTATCTTTTCACTTTCGCTCTTATCGATTATTCCTGTTGCACCCAGCATTGTTGCGTGGGCAATTGAGCCTTTGATGTCCTCTGCGTACATTCTGCTGTCAAATTTGATAGAGGAGTTAAAGTCATTAGTTTCTTTCGCAAGCTCTTTTTTGAACCTGCCCTTCCATAGTTGTGCCATATAGTACCTCGTATAATCAACCCTTTGGCTTTGTGCGGCGGATTGATTGTATTTTATTAACAATTAGGGCGAACAAAATCTGTCCGCCCTTAGATTTGTCTTTTATATTTTACTTGTTGTCTCTCTGAGAGTCAAGGATTGCTTTTACTTTTGTTGACAGACCAAAGAGATTGATGAAGCCGGTTGCATCAGCTTGATTGTATGCGCCGCCGTCATCGCTGAAGGATGCTACATTCTCATCATACAGAGTGTATGGAGAAGTTACGCCTGCGTTCATAACATTGCCTTTGTAGAGCTTGAGTTTAACATCACCGGTTACAGTCTCCTGTGTCTTGTCGACAAATGCAGACAGTGCCTCACGGAGAGGGGAGAACCAAAGTCCGTTATATACAAGCTCGCCGTATTTTTCTGCTATGAGTTTTTTGTAGTGTGATGTGTCACGGTCGAGAGTAATCATCTCCAGCAGCTCATGTGCTTTGTAGAGGATTGTTCCGCCGGGAGTCTCATATACGCCACGGCTCTTCATGCCTACCAGACGATTTTCTACTATGTCCAGGAGACCGATGCCGTTTTTGCCGCCAAGCTCATTTAACTTTTCTACGAGTGCGAGTGGGCTCATTTCTACTCCGTCGATTGTTGTAGGCTCACCCTTTTCAAAATGAATGGTGATGTATGTAGGCTCGTCCGGAGCTTTTTCCGGCGCTACGCCAAGCTCAAGGAAACCGTCCTTGAGATACTGAGGCTCGTTAGCCGGATCCTCAAGGTCGAGACCCTCGTGGCTGAGATGCCATACATTCTTGTCCTTTGAGTAGTTTGTCTCTCTGTTTATTTTGAGAGGAATGTTGTGTGCCTCTGCATATTCGATTTCTTCCTCACGAGATTTGATGTCCCACTCACGCCATGGTGCGATAATCTCCATATCGGGAGCAAGTGCTTTCAGCGCAAGCTCAAATCTAACCTGATCGTTGCCCTTACCGGTGCAGCCGTGGCAGATTGCATCTGCGTGCTCTTTTTTAGCTATGTCAGCCAAACCTTTTGCGATGCACGGACGAGCGTGGCTTGTGCCCAAGAGGTATTCCTCATACTCTGCTCCTGCCTTTACGCAAGGGAAGATGTAGTCTTTTACATACTCCTCTTTGAGATCGAGTACATAGAGCTTTGATGCGCCGGTAGCGATTGCCTTTTCTTCGAGACCGTCCAGCTCTGTGCCCTGTCCCACGTCACCGCTGACTGCTACTACTTCGCAGTTGTTGTAGTTTTCTTTCAGCCACGGAATGATGATAGATGTATCCAGACCGCCGCTGTATGCCAGTACAACTTTTTTGATGTCTTTTTTATTCATAACGATTATCTCCTTCGTGTTGTTTGTTTTGCTATGAGTACATTATATCATTATGTTTTCATATTTCAACCCCTTTTTGCTAAATTCTGCATAAAAATACAAATAAAAGCTGCATAAACTCATAATATATGTGCATATTTACAGTAAAATATACATTATGCAGAATAAATATACATTTCCACACCCAAAAATTATGTAATTATTATCGTCGAGCTGTCATAATATTTTGTAGACAGCGGTGCTTTTTTTACCCGTACACCTATATATAATAGGTATAGAGCGATGAGCGAACAAAAATTTCTGCACTGCCCCACAACATTGTGAACAAAATAACGGTCGCTATTTGTCGCATTACAGCATAAGAGTAGTGTAAACAAATCTTGTAAATAATTTGTAAACATTTTTTTCATTAATATTCATAAATTCTCTTGCAATCTCTTGAATTATGTGATATTATGACTTTGTACATTAAAAGGGGTAACTATACCCATTTTCGGTAGAAACGGACATTTTTGACCGTTTTACCGACGCATTCGGGGGCTTTTGTCGCCCGTTGGTCAGATGTGAAAAAAGAATATGGCTCGGTTATCTCCGACTTATGGATACAAATCTTTTAGGGAGGAATTCATAAATGGCAAATAAGAGAACGAAGAGATTTATCTCTGTACTTCTTGCAGCAGTGATGGTTGTCTCTTCATTACCCTTTACCGTCTTTTCGGCTTTCGCAGCAGACAGTGACGCCTCTGACCCGATTATTACTAAGGCAGAGACCGCTATGCATACCTATGAGACAAAGATGGACGGTACTATCTACAAGAACATGGCATCCGCTTATGATGCTTATGTAAAGTTGCAAGAATATGTTGATATCTACAAGTATACCGGCACCGACAAGGGCATTTCTGCTCAGGTGACCGCTCTTACTACAGCTACCAACCAACTTACTGACGAAAATAAGTTTGTCTCCTACACAGGCGACAAGTATGCAAAAGTTTCTAAGGACAGTGGCTCAAACACTGAAGAAAACTACAGAACTTTGAATAAAAACCTGCTCTATGCTCCGGATGTTACTACTTCTCCGACTTACGCAAGTACAGGCAAGGTTACTATGAAGTCTGCTTGGAACGGCAGTGACTTCTACTACGGCTATATCTTCACATCGAGAGGAGCAGTTATGCTCTACGATGATATTACCGCTCCGCAGACCATCGTTTCTGCAACATACGAGAACAACGCAAGCGGTACATGGAAAACTAATACCACAGAGCTTTCCTGCTCTATCGTGCAGAGCACTAATAACGGTATGTCTCTCGACGCCGCATGGAAAGGCCGTGCTTCATCTGCAGCTAACAAAGACGGCTATCAAGACTTTATGTGGGCTTACTTTGTAGGCAATAAGAATACTCTTTCCACAGACGATAAAAACACATCCAACGGTTATAATCAGTCCGGTGCAGCAAACGGTACTTATACCTCTGCATTTAAGTTTACCGACAAGATGGGTGATGATGAGTACACAAGATACTGTGCTCCGTCCTTTAAGTTCAGAGGCGGTCTTGACGCTCCTCCGAACACAAACAACATCGC
Organism: uncultured Oscillospiraceae bacterium; assembly: GCA_900548085.1. Lineage (GTDB taxonomy): Bacteria > Bacillota > Clostridia > Oscillospirales > Acutalibacteraceae > Eubacterium_R. The sequence continues at coordinate 8,891 of URJF01000019.1, forward strand.
TGAGGGTGTAGCTACTGCAAGTGACGGTTCGGGTGTTTATGTAGTGAACTATGCAACACTTCTGAATGCTATTAAAGGCACAAAGAATATTATTGCTCACCCGGAGAACTACACTCAGGGCGGACTTAAGGCTCTCTTAACTGCTATCGATGCTGGCACATCATTCAATCCTAATGATTATGATTATGCTACAAACACATCTGGCACAGTTACTACAGTAGGTAACGACATTAAGGCTAAGAAAGAGGCTATCGCTTCTGCTCAGGCTTCTGCTACTACAGACTCTACTAACTATGCTACTTTGGGTGCAGCTCTTCTTGACTCACAGGCTACCTACAACCGTGGCAACGACGATAATGCTTACACATCTGATTCTTGGGCAACCTTTAAGGCAGCTTACGAAGCAGCTAATAAAACTATCGCTAATCTCGATACAACAGGCTACACAGATGCAAACGCAGCTCTCACTCAAGCTGATGCACTTACATCAGCAAAGAGCGGTCTCGTTACTCAAGGCAAGGTTAATACAGCCGACCTTGAAATTTCTATCAGTAACGCCCTTGTAGCTATCAACAACAAGGAATACTTCACCGCAGAGTCATGGGTATCGGCTAATCTTGCTTCTCTCGTACAGGCAGCACAGGTTGCAGTATGGGGTTCTGTAGATAACTACGGCGTAGACGCCGAAAAGATTGGCGACAACGCAGAGAATGTGGCTATCGTTAAGTCACACGCTACAGCTATCAATGAGGCAGTGGCAAAGCTGGTTATCTCACCTAACTCTGTGTATTCAGTAGCAGGCGTATCTCTTACTGATGCTATCAACAATGCTCAGCCTTATATCGATAACGGCAAGGACTACGCTAACATCGCTACTCTTGTTACAGCAGTAACCGATGCTAACACATACATCAGCACAGAAATTCCTGTAGCTATCGATGCATCTGTATCCGGCACCGTATCGGCAAAGGTTAATAAGTATATTGAGGTTATCCTCACTATCACAAGAGCTATTAAGAACCTCCGTGCTTCTTTCTCTAAAATGAAAGACGGTACTGTAGTAAATGAAGGATCGGATACAACAACTGCTTTGCTCCATACTCACGGTAATTCAGCAGGTGCTTGGGGCTTCTGGTGGAAGCGTAAGTCTGACACAACCATCATTCGTACTCAGTTTGAGGCATCTACCTATGACCTTCCGGACGGCACATTCGAGTGGTTCAGCACAGACAAGAGCTCTGTATACAACTTCGACGCTGTACTTGACTCTGTATCATTCCTTGCTACAGAAACAACTGCTAATCCGGAGATTCATGTTGCTAATGGTAACGATAACGATGCCGCACTTACAGAGGCAGATAAAAAGAAATATCCTGCTATTACCTCTATCAAAAACGGCGGTATTTCCTTTACTCTTACCAGCGTTAAGCTGATGACAAAGGGCAGTACAGTAAATGAAATCGCAAGAGATAAAGAAGGCAACACTACTACAGATATTAACACCGAGCTTCTTCCTTACATCAACGAGGCTAAGGGTATTATCCCTGCAGCAGGTCTTATCGTAAGAAAGGGTACAAATACTTATGCAGTAAAGACTACCGCTGCTATCGACGAAGATCAGCCTAAGAGAGTAAACGCTACTACCGTACCTAAGATTTGGGGTATGGATACAAGCCAGGCAAACACTTATATGAGCGTTCTTTATTGCTGGAAGTATCAGCCATTCCTTCAGTATCTCGGCTACGGCTATCAGTGTGAGCCTTATACTCAAAAGATCAATATCGTTGACTTTGCTACTCTTATGAAGCTCATCACAGACTGTGAGAATACTGACACTTATGTTCAGTCAAAGTACACCACAGATTCTTGGAAGACATTTACCGATGCAATCGGTGCCGCTAAGGCAGAAATGACTTATGACGGCAAGTCCGCTGAGCAGATTCGTGCAGAAGGCGAAACAAGATATACAAATCTTTGGAATGCTAAGGAAGCACTCACAGAGGCAGCTAACAACGATTCTCTTAAGGCAGCTATCACAGCTACCCAGGACACTTATAAGAACTCCGAGGCTGACTGCGACCCAACTACATGGGCAGCTTTCTCCTCAGCATACCAGACAGCTTATGCAGCATATGCTGAACAGTACTCAGACCTTAATGTTCGTAATGTAGCAAAGGCAGACCAGGATAAGATTGATGCTCTTGCAACCGCACTTAATGATGCTTATGCAGCTCTTAAGTTCTATGCAGACTTTACTCCTGTAGTCAATGCAGCTACTACACTCGTACAGAGCCTTCAAGACAAGGTTTATACAGCAGCTTCTCTTAAGGAAGTAAAAGAAAAGCTCGCAGGCATGACCTATCTTAATGTTGCTGAGAGTGACAGACACAACTACTATAAGAGCGCAACAGCAGCCGATGACTCACAGGCTGCTATCGACGCTGAGGCAAAAGAGATTGCAGCTATCACAGCTACAAAGGGTGAGTTCGACGCATCTGCTCTCCTTGCACAAGAGGAGACAATCAAGGCACAGTATGATGACCCTGATGCATGGACCGGTCTTAAAGAAGCTCTTGCTGCTATCGAGAACGATTGGTTCGAGGATGTAACTCTCTATCAGAACTACAAGGTAAAGGGTATCAAGTACACTTCTCAGGAAGAAATTGATGCTGCTGTTACTAAGATCAGAACAGATACAATCAAGACCCACACATACACAGTTACTCTCGACGGTGAGACAGTAGGCACATATAACTATGGCGAACAGATTACTGTAAACTCTCTCAGTGGAAAAGAAGTAAACTGGTACTATGCTTACAAGTCCGAGACTGCAAGCAACGATAAGAAGTATCTTGCTACAGACAAGACTCTCACATTTATCGTAAAGGGTGACACAACACTCACCACATCGGCTATTAAGGACTCTAACACAGATAACGTTAAGATTACTTTCAGAAATAACCTTAACGGTCAGGTTTACGGCGTAGACTACGCAGCACTGGGCAGCACCTATGCTCTCGACGAATCTACCGCTCCTAAGTATCCTAACTTCAAGTTCGCAGGTTGGACTGATTCAGAGGGTAGAGCTATCACATCCCTTGCTGACATTAAGGGTGCAACAACAGTTTATGCTAACTATGAGTACTCATCTGAGAATCATTATGAGGTTAACCTCTTTGCTCTTATCAGAACAAAGGCTAATGACTACATTAAGATTAGCGGTCTTAACTACAACGACGAGATCAGCTTCCTCGAAGACAATCTCGTAGGTACAACAAAGGCTGCTTCAAATGATGTAGTAATCTCTGTAGACACAACATCCAAGGATGTTAAGTGCGAATACAGAGCTAACAGCGTTGTAGGTACTGCACAGCTTGTAGACGGCAAGCTTACAATTCCGGCTGCCAGCAGAGTTAAGTCTAACGGAACATCTACTCAAGATAATTTGAACAAGATTATCGGTTATGTAGGTCTCCGTGGCGATGACACAGCAGGACTGTATGACTACTATATGCAGCACACAGGAGCAAACATGAACCTTCGTCTTGGATTTGGTGAATATGACGAATCCGGCAATCTTAAGAAGGACGAGAATGGCAAATATATGTTCAAGCAGAATGTTGTTGAAGTTGTTTCCTACGGTGCTGACTACACATTCCGTGTTCATAAGAATGAGTATCTTACACCATTCACAAACTATCAGATGACTAATGAAACAGCAGGTTCAGGCTTCAACAGCGGTATCATCAGCGACTGGGGCACTGTTCACACATCAGCTCATGTTTACGGCAAGGCAGATTTGGTTAAGGGTGCTGACAAGTTCTCTATGATCAGCTCCTATGCAATTCCGGCAGGCTGCAAAGCAGTTGAGTCAGGTGTACTCTTTACCGCTACAACAGACGGTACTACTCCTACAGCAGACCTCACATTTGACAATGTAGGTACTAATGGTGTTGCTCGTCTGAAGTCATCTAAGCATACACAGGGCAATCAGTTTGTAATTTCTATTAACACAACCGGACTTACCACCGGCACAACTGTTAATGTTCGTTACGCTCCTTATATCATCTACAAGGATGCCGACGGAAATTCACATACAAAGTTGCTCGAAGAGCCGATTGATACTTCTATCACAATCTAACGGAGGATAATAATGAAAAAGAGTTATTTTCAGCCGGAGATTGAAGTAAAAAAGTATTCAGTTCCGACAGGCCGTTTCATTACTACTTCGGAGCCCGAAGTAAACACAAAGAACGACCTTAACAACGACGATAACTACAATTATTTCGGCAAAAAGTAAAATACAAAATACGCTCCCTTTTGGGAGCGTATTTTTTTGTATTAGAGCAGGAGCGTACTTCGGTTGTCCGATTCTGTTTTGTATTTCATATTTATTAAAACTTTCTTACAATCTCGCTATCTATTTGACTTATTATAATTTATATATTATTATAATAGTAATATTTTGCGTTCAGCATAGAATTTGGAAGTATAGAGATATGAATGTACTTATTTGCGGCCTTGGTTTAATAGGCGCCAGCCTTGCCAAAACATTAAAAAAGAATACCGACAATATTGTCCTCGGTTGGAACCGTACCCCGTCTGTAACCGAAAAAGCACTCCGTGACGGCGCTATCGACCGAACAGGAGACATAGATGAGCTTATTGCAGAGGCAGACATTACTATAGTCAATTTTTATCCCGAGGCGATTGTGCCATTTATCTTGGAACACAAGGACAGTTTCAAAAAAGATTCGATAGTTACCGATTCCTGCGGTATCAAAACAAAAATTTGCCGTGAGATAGAAAAAGAAGAATTGGATTTTTATTTTATCGGTGCACACCCAATGGCAGGCAGAGAGGTAGGCGGCTATGACAACAGCCTCGATACTCTGTTTGACAAAGCAAGTTTCATTTGCACACCGTTCGACAATACTCCACGCAACAAGGTGGACGCACTCGTCGGCTTGGCAGAAAATATGGGATTTGCACGCACCGTTGTTACTACTCCCGAGCATCACGATGAGATGATAGCATTCACCTCACAGATTGCTCATGTGTTGGCTTGTTCTTATGTACTGTCACCTCTGGCACCCAGCCACGCAGGATATTCTGCCGGCTCCTATCGAGATGTCAGCCGTGTAGCTCGAATAAATGCGGATATGTGGGCTGACCTTTTTGTTGACAACAAGGACGCCTTGGTACGAGAGATAGACGATTTGGTGTCTAATCTGATGCAGTTTAAGTACAATATCGTTAATGACGACAAGGACGCTCTAAAGGATTTGATGAACAGAGCAAACAGAATTAAGGAAGAAATCGGCTAATGAAAAAATTAAGAGTGAACGTAGGCGCAGGATACGATATATTTATCGAAAAAGGATTGCTTTCTTCCTGCGGCGAGTTTATAAAGAATGTCACTGACGCAAAAAAAGTCTGTGTTATCAGCGACACAAATATTTTTCCAATATACGGCGACAAAGTTTGTCAGTCTATAGAGGAGCAGGGTTTTGAAGTGCTGACCTATGTTTTTGAGGCAGGAGAGGCATCAAAGACCACAGATACAGTAATATCTATGGTGGAATTTTTGGCACAGAACGAGCTTACGAGAGGCGACATTGTGGTAGCTTTGGGCGGTGGTGTATGCGGTGATATGGCAGGCTTTGCGGCAGCCATATACCTGAGAGGTATAGATTTTGTTCAGATACCTACATCATTGCTTGCGCAGGTAGATTCATCAGTAGGCGGCAAAACAGCCGTAGATTTGCCTCAGGGCAAAAATCTGTGCGGCTCGTTCCACCAACCTGTGTTGGTTATCATAGACCCCGATACTCTCGATACCCTCACGCCGCACTTCTTTTCTGACGGTATGGCAGAGGCAATCAAAACCGGCTGTATTAAGAGTGCTCCTCTCTTTGACAGAATAGAAAAAGAGGACGCAAGGGGTTTTATCGAGGATATGATTTTTGACTGTGTATCCATCAAAGCCGGCGTAGTAGAGCGAGATGAAAAAGAGCATGGCGAGAGAGCATTGCTCAATTTCGGCCACACAGCAGGACATTCTATCGAAAAACTGCACAACTTCAGCACTATATCTCACGGCGAGGCTGTGGGCATCGGTATGGTAATGATTACCGCCGCAGGTGAGGCTTACGGCATCACAGCTGCCGGAACATCGGACAGAATTGCCTCTGTGCTGAAAAAATACGGTCTGCTCACTAAGGACGAGAACAGCCTTAAGGATATTATCGAAAATATGAATGCAGACAAAAAGCGCACCTCCGACTCAATCAATTTCACACTGTTACATTCTATCGGAGACAGCTTTAATCAAAAGATAAAATACGAGGAGATACCGAAGTTTTTCGGTCTAAAATAATATGAGTTCAGTATTACTGAAAAACTCGATACTCGGCGGTGACATTACCGTTCCGCCGTCAAAATCAGTGTCACACAGAGCACTTATATGCTCTTTTTTGGCAAACGCAGGCGTTGTAGAGCCGATTATCGACTCAAACGATATGAGAGCCACCCAACAGGTTATTTCAGCCATAAGAGAGGGTAGGGAGGTTCTCGACTGTATTGAGTCGGGCTCTACAATGCGATTTATGATTCCCGTTGCGGCGGCTTTGGGGCTGAATGTTACTTTTGTGGGACAAGGCAGTCTTTTGACACGCACGCTGGGTGCGTATTTGGATTTACTGCCACAGCACGGAGTCAGCGTGGAGAGCAACGGATATCTGCCTATTAAGTTGTCCGGCAGATTGCAAAGCGGCACATTTGAGATAGCGGGTGATGTCAGCTCACAGTACATTACGGGTTTGCTTATGGCGTTGCCGCTTTTGGACGGCGACAGCAAAATATTGTTGACTACCGGATTGCAGTCTAAGCCGTATGTTGACATTACGCTGAAGGTTTTGTCCGATTTCGGCATAGAGGTGAAGGAGACCGATTACGGCTACTTTGTGGCAGGCGGTCAAAAATATAAGCCGAGGGATTACCGTGTGGAGTCCGACTGGTCACAGGCGGCGTTTTTCTTGGCGGCAGGAGTCTTGGGTGGTGAGCTTATGCTCCACGGATTAGACCCGAATTCTGCACAGGGCGACAAAGAGATTGTGACTGTGCTGAAACAGTTTGGCGGTGATATAGAGTGCCGTAACGGAGTATATACAGCCAAAAAGTCAGCTTTGCACGGCATAGATATAGATGCAGAAAACATACCCGACTTAGTACCGATTTTGGCAGTTGTGGCGGCATATGCCGACGGTGATACTACCATTTTCGGTGCCGAGCGACTGAGATATAAGGAATCAGACAGAATAGAGAGCGTGTGCTCCAATCTCGTGCGTCTGGGCGCAGAGGTTGAACAGCGCCCAGACGGTATGGTTATCCACGGCGGAAAGCGACTTAAGGGCGGTGAGCTTGTGGGTTTCAACGACCACAGAATACTGATGGCATTCTCTGTAGCGGCATTGTTTGCTGACGGTGATACAACTATCACCGATGCAGAGAGTATAAAAAAGTCGTATCCCGACTTTTTTGATGACTACAACAATTTGGGAGGAAAAGCAAGTGTCCTCAACAATAGGTAATAATATTAGATTGTCCGTGTTTGGCGAAAGTCACGGAGAGGCAATCGGTTGTGTAATAGACGGTTTGCCTTCAGGTGCAAGGATAGATATGGAGTCAGTTCGTCTCGATATGGCTCGCAGAGCACCGGGAAAGGACAGAACAGCTACTCCTCGATTAGAAAAGGATGAACCTCATATTCTGTCAGGTATGCTGGACGACGTTACTACAGGTGCACCGCTTGCTATGATTATCAAGAATACTAATACTCGCTCAGGGGATTACGGAAATCTGTTGACCGTGCCTCGTCCGAGCCACAGCGACTATCCCGCTTATGTTAAATACGGCGGCAACAATGACATCAGAGGCGGCGGACATTTCAGCGGCAGGCTGACCGCTCCGTTGGTTTTTGCCGGCGGAATAGCGAAGCAAATACTGAAGGAAAAGGGCGTTTTTATAGGTGCTCACATAAAGCAAATCGGCAGAGTTCAGGACGACTCCTTTGATTATAACAATGTTACAAAAGAGCAGATTGACTCTCTCACTCATTCATCATTCTCTTTGCTTAATCCTAAAAAAGAGGAAGAAATGAGAGCAGAGGTAGAGCGTTACCGAATGGAGCAGAACAGTGTGGGTGGTATGATAGAATGTGCAGCAATAGGACTTCCGGTAGGAGTCGGCGGAAATATGTTTGATACCGTAGAAAGCAGATTGTCACAGATTTTGTTCGGCATACCGGCAGTCAAGGGCGTTCAGTTTGGCTTGGGCTTTGATTTTGCTTCTGCCAATGCAGGCGATGTGAATGATGAATATTGTATAAATGACGGAAAGGTTGCTCTTATGTCCAACAATAACGGCGGCGTTCTCGGCGGTATGACCGACGGTGCTCCGATAGTTCTTTCGGTTGCAATCAAACCTACTCCGTCTATCTCAAGGGAACAACACAGTGTTAATTTGACTACCATGCAGGACGAGCTGCTGACCATAAAAGGCCGACACGATCCTTGTATCGTACCTCGTGCGGTGCCTGTTGTGGAGGCTGCAGTAGCCTTTGGGCTTTTGGATATAATGATATAAGAGGATAATAACGATAAATGGATTTATTAGAATTAAGAAAACAAATTGACGACATTGACGAGCAGCTTATTCCTCTTTTGCTGAAGCGAATGGAGGTATCAAAAGGTGT